>JALNZJ010000007.1:0-4490 GCA_023229485.1 bacterium
TTCAATAGCCTTATCCTTGTATTTTATCAAATCAGCAACAAAGTTTTCTTCTTTTTGTTTTAGGTCGGCCGAAACACTCCAATACTCTTCGGGAATAAATTTTTGAATTTCTCTCTCTCGGTCAACTATTAGTCGGACAGCAATCGATTGAACTCTTCCAGCAGATAATTTTTTAGCAACTTTTTTCCATAAAAAGGGGGATAGCTTGTAACCAACAATCCTATCCAAAACACGTCGTGCTTGTTGAGCGTTAACAAGATTTAAATCCAGTGCTGAAGGATGTTTGAGGGAATTATCGATAGCTTCTTTGGTGATTTCGTGAAAGGTTATCCTTTTATAAGGTCGTCCTTCGAGCTTTAGTGCTTCAATCAAATGCCAAGAAATAGCTTCTCCTTCACGATCCGGGTCGGTTGCAAGAAAAACAACTTCAGCTTTTTCGACTTCCTTTTTTAAAGCAGTAACATTCTTTTTAGCCTTCATTGGGACAATATACTTTACCTTAAAGTCTTTTTCGGGATCAACGCCCAGTTCACTTTTTGGCAAATCACGAATATGTCCATAGGATGACATAACCGTATATTCCTTGCCTAGAAATTTTTTGATTGTTCCTGCTTTTGTTGGACTTTCTACAATAATTAATTTCATGAATGTCTATTTAATTAAATAATTTCTTTCCCTTATATCGATTATTTTATTTTTGATTTCCAAAATTGTTAATGTTGCAATAATGTCTGCTGGAGTAAGCCCAGATAATTTTATTAGTTCTTCAATTCCAAGAGGTATTTCTGATTTTGAAAGTAGGGTAAGGATAATTTTTTCACTATTGTTATCACCATTAATTTCTATATCCTTATCATCTTTATAGACGAGTGGTAAATTATTATTTTTGAATTCAGTAAATATATCTTTTGCGTCAGTAATTATTTTAGCTCCATTTTTAATTAACTCAAGGCATCCTTTTGAGTTTTGGGCATAAATTGAATTTGGGATGGCAAAAACATTCTTTCCTTGTTTTTTTGCATAGTCAGCAGTAATCAGTGAGCCAGATTTTAATCGTGCTTCAACTACTAACACTCCGAACGAGAGTCCAGCGATTATTCTATTTCGTTCTGGAAAACTGTACTTAGTAGGCTTGGTACCAATCGGATATTCAGAAACAATTAATCCATCATTTTTTAATATTTTTTCAGCTAATTTGTAGTTTTCCTTTGGATAAAAACTATTATAATCAATTCCAGAACCCAAAACTGCAACTGTACGCTTATTGTTACTAGTCGCACAATCATGGGCAATCGCATCAATTCCCTTAGCTAGTCCAGAAACTATTACGATATTAGACTTTGCGATTTTTTGTCCAATATCTTTACAAACTCGCACTCCATAATCACTTGGAATTCTTGATCCAACTATTGCCAAGTAATTTTCATCCTTGCGAAAAAGTTTACCAGCATAATAAAGAACCTTAGGAGGATTTTTTATTCTCTTTAAGACATCAGGATAATCTTTACTTTCCAAAAGGACAGTTTTTATATTAAAATTTATCACTTGAGATAATATTTTTAATATGCTCGCAGGCCTCACTTATTACATTTTTTAATACTTTTTCTTCGCTTTCCGTAAAATTTTTTAATACCACATCCTCTAATCCATTTTGTAAAGCTGGTATTCTGTATGCAGGATCTTCGGAATCTATTCCTATTCTAATTCTAGTAAATTCTTTTGTCCCAACTTCTTTAATGATAGATTGAACACCTTTATGTCCAGCAGAACTCTTTCCTTTTTGAATTTTTATTTGTCCTATTTTAACATCAGCATCATCACTAACTACGATTAAGTCACTTGTTGGATTAAGCTTATAAAAATCAATTATCGTTCGAATAGATGTTCCAGATAAATTCATAAAAGACTGAGGCTTTATTATCAATGCTTCGCTATCTCGAATAAGTCCTTCCGAAACAAAAGCATTATATTTTTTTGAATGTCGGAATTTTGAAAAATTATTTTGATCCACAAAAAAATCAACTATTCTAAAGCCGATGTTGTGTCTGGTGCATTCATATTCTTTTCCAGGATTTCCAAGTCCCACTACGATAAACATAAATGTATTATATAAGATTTTATTTATTTGTAATAGTCTTGACGTAACCAATCTCTTGTATTATTGAATAGGTATGGATTCTTATAAGGCGGAGAAGCTTAAGGACTTGGCAATTCTAGTTTTAATATGTACTGTGTTTGTGGTAATGCTTATCTTCCTTTTTGTCATTACCCTTGATGGTACGTTGGGGATTATTCTTGGAAGGTCCTGGGATCTGGTCTTAGCGTATAGTAGAGTAAAATAGCACAGAGAAAACTAGTGCTTATTTTTTTACTTTTTTTACTTCCTAAATACTCAACCTTGTCCGATGTCCGACCCGATCAACACGACGAGGTCCGACCTCAGGTCGGACCTCAGGCCGGATAAGATTTTATTTGTAATAGTCTTGACGTAACCAATCTCTTGTATTATTGAATAATCATGGAGTCTTATCGGACGGAAAATAGGGTAATCTTGATTCTTTTAATCCTTATTGTTATGGTAATTGTCATTATGGCACTTAATTTTACTTCAGGGGGTGCCCCTGGGGAATCATGGAGTAGTATTATGACTAATATTGCTGAGAAATTTTAAAAGCACGGAAAAATCCAGTGCTTCTTTTTTTACTTCCTAAATACTCAACCTTGTCCGATGTCCGACCCAATCAACACGACGAGGTCCGACCTCAGGTCGGACCTCACAGCACGATTTGTCATTTTATGTTCTAATATATAAAAGTGGGTTGTGGGTGGAAATATTGACAAAATTGATAGGATATTGTATTATATAGGAAGCCCTTTAAACTAGGAGGACATTCATGTTTAAAAAAATTATTGTAGAATTGTTAGCACCAACAAAGAAAATGCTGACAGAAGAGATAACCCGAGAAATAGCCAATAAAACCAAAGTTGAATATTTTCGGGGTGACCTCGTAATCTTCCAAGGATTTCCAGAAATTAAAGACGCTATTCTTGAAAGATGGAATCAATTATATCTTCCAGTAATTCAAGAGGCTATAATCTCTGGAAAGGAGAACGTCATTATCGCTATAACAAGCGAGAATATGCCCATTTCTGGTGTGTGTGTCGAAACGGCTCTTGAATACATACAGCACAGCATTCTTCCGGAGATTGAAACGACGGAAGGTGCAAAAGAAATTTATTTCAGGTGCCAGGGGACGCCACTTGAGTTTGTCTTCAAAGAAAAGTGGAGAGAGCTCTGTAGCGAAGATATGGATCTACTTTTTGAACCAAAGGAATTTGAAGTCGCCTTCAAAAACTTATATTGGTCAAAGGAAATCGCCCCGCTGTTTATTTCGAATTGGGCTACCGCATGTCGAAGCCTAGAAGAAATCAAGGTAATGGTGTTGAGTTTATATAACACCGGAATGTATCTTACAGTAGAAGCAGTCTTTCAGGAAGCTGTAGAACCGTACAGAGAAGAACTTATTCATGAGGGTGGAGCATATGCTATAATGGCAACAATAAGACCGATAGAAGGAAACAACTAAGGTCTTTTTTATTTTCTAAACTAAGGATTGGGACTCTTGATTTTTAGTAAAAATAAAATTGACTAAAAATAGAATATATTATACGGTACAAATATGTCACTTTGTCCAGTATGCGGATGGGCTCTGTGTGATCACACAGCGGAAGAGCGAGGCCAGACCTATGAAGAGATGGATGCAGAGCTTACTCAAGAAGAAAGGGATGCATTAAATACTTGTAATGATGGCATAAAAAAAATAGCTGCTCGCAATCGTGCCGAGCAATTTAGAAGAGAAAGAAAGTAATAGACCCACTCGGTCTTTTTTTATTTTCTAAAAACTAGAAAATAAATTGCTTCGTTAACTACTTCGTAGTCGTCTCGCAATGACATCGGACTGGGAACATCTTATTAGATTCCAGATGATTGCTCCCTCCAGAGGCGGGCAGGCTGGAATAACAAACGGAAAGAAGTGGGAATGACAAGGGTGGGGCGGGAAGCGATAAAAGTATTTTTGCTTTCATCTTCTGAATTTGGTATAATGAAGAAAAAATAAAAACATTCTTGCATGGAGATATTAAGTTTTGAAGAAACCAAAAAACTTTTAGCGAAGTATAAGATTCCGCACTGTGAAACGGAAATTTTTAATTTTTCAGATAAGGCTCTAGTCTTTGCCAAAAAGATTGGCTTTCCTGTTGTTTTGAAAATACACTCAAGAACAATTTTTCATAAATCAGAAATTGGAGGAGTAAAAGCTAACATCCAAAACGAAGAAGAATTCATGAAAGCATGGAATCAGATCAATGAGAATACTAAAGGTAGAAACATTGAAGGAATTTTGGTACAGGAAATGCTTAGTGGAAAAGAAATTGCCATGGGTATGAAAAAAGACGAACAATTTGGCCCTGTTTTGATGTTTGGACTTGGC
>JALNZJ010000007.1:4500-12945 GCA_023229485.1 bacterium
TTTATTGAAGTTTTAAAAGATGTTTCATTTCGGATTGCCCCGATAGATAAAGCAGAGGCAATAAAAATGATTAAAGAAATCAAAGGATATAAAATACTTGAGGGCTATCGAACAGGAGAAGACGTGAATGTTTCAAAAATCGCCGATATTTTAGTAAATCTATCTAAAATGTCTATGAAAGAAGAATACATTATCGGAATGGACTTAAATCCAGTGATTGTAAATAAGGATTATGCAAAATTAGCTGACTTTAGAATAATAATTTAGTTTTATGTCAATATTAAAAACATTTGACAATATATTTGATCCAAAAACTGTTGCCATAGTCGGTGCTAGCGAAGAAAAAGGAACAGTCGGTTTTGGTCTTGCGAGTAATTTAATAAAGGGATCAAAAAAAAGAAACATTTATTTTGTTAATCCTTTCGACAAGGAGATATTTGGTGAACAAGCCTACGATAAAGTAACTGACATTAAGGGAAAAATTGATTTAGTTGTTATTGCTGTTCCTGCCAAAATTGTTTTGCAAATCGTAAAGGATTGTATAAGTAAAAAAGTTGGAGGCGTAATAATAGTTTCATCTGGCTTTGGAGAACTTGGCGAAGATGGAAAGAAAAAGGAAAACGAAATAGTAAAATTATTGCGAACAGCGAAGATACCATTGATTGGACCAAATTGTCTGGGGGTATTGAATTCTAGAGTAGATTTTAATGCCTCATTTGCCCCGATTTCTCCGCTTAAAGGTAATATTGCTTTTTTATCACAATCTGGGGCACTACTAAACTCATTAATGGACACAATGAATGCTCAAGGATTGGGTTTCTCAAAATTAGTTTCGTACGGAAACGAAGCGGACTTAGATTTGTCCGATTTTCTCTTGTATCTTAAAGATGACAAAGATACTAAAGTTATTTGTCTTTATATTGAGGGCATAAAAGATGGTCACAAGTTTATGGAAATAGCAAAAGAAGTCACACTTAAAAAACCAATTTTAGTAATCAAGTCTGGGAGGAGTAGTGCGGGACAAAAAGCAGCCGCAACTCATACCGGAAGTATCGCTGGAGACTATCAAGTATATGAAACCGCCTTCAAGCAATCAGGCGTTGTTTTAGTTGAAACACTGGAAGACCTTTTTGATTCTGCGAAAGCGTTGGTTATGCAACCACGATGCACAAATGGAATCGGGATTGTTACCAATGGTGGTGGTGCTGGAGTGTTGACTGTTGATTATTGCGATATTGAAGGAGTTGTCTTGCCTGAAATAAACGAGGAAGACATTAAAAAAATTGACAAGCGAGGAGTTTTAAATTCTATTCCTGTTAAAAGAAATCCGCTAGACCTGATTGGAGACGCCCTGCCAGATAGGTATTGTGCTGGGATTAATGCATTTTTAGCTCAAGAAAAAATTCAGGGATTAATAGTAATAGAAACAACACAGATAATGACGGAACCGCTTGAAAATGCAAAAATAATAATTGAAATGAAAAAGAAGTATCCAAAAAAACCAATAGTTTGTTGTTTTCTTGGTGGAGATTTGGTAGTAGAAGCAACAAAACTATTAGAAAAAAACGATATTCCAAATTATTCTGAATTAAGGCGAGCAGTAAGAGCTATAAAAAATTTAATTAAAAATGAACATGAATAAACAATCAGGAAATATTGTTGCCTTAGTTTTAGATATCCTTTTTATTATTTTTTTACTTATCGTTACTCTCGTTACTCTTTTTGGTCACTAATAATTTAACATATATTTTAAAATGTTTGACGTAATTACTTTTGGATCTGCGGCATGGGATATTGCCTTGAATCTGCCCAAAACTAGAATAAAAAAAGAAACAAATCTTATTGTTGATAAAGGGATATTTTTCAATCTTGGATCAAAAATTGATATCGCTAATATAAACACTAATTTTGGAGGAGGTGGAATAAATACCGCTACTACTTTTAGCTACCAAGGATTAAAAACTGCCTATTGTGGAGCAGTCGGGGATGATATTGGAGGCAGGGAAATATTAAATTACTTAAAAAAAGCAAGAATAAATTCATCATTAGTACAAGTAGCTTTAGAAAAAAAGACTAACACTTCAGTAATCTTAATTCCATCAAATCAGGACAGGACTATTTTGGTGTATCGTGGAGCATCGGATTGTTTGCAAGAAAAAGACTTGGATTGGAAAAAGTTAAACTCAAAATGGTTTTTCTTAGCACCCTTATCGGGAAAATTAAGCCTTATTACCGAAAAGATTTTAGAATATGCTAAAAGTAAGAATATAAAATGTGCCGTAAATCTAGGATCAACTCAATTATCTTTTTCTAAACCAAAATTAAAAGCTATTTTAGATAAGACCGATATTCTTTTAATGAACTTAGAAGAAGCCTCTGTTTTAACTAAAATTAATTATAGCGATGAAAGAAAAATAATTAAAGAAGTTAAAAAGATGTGTAATGGCATAGTTGTTGTTACCGATGGAGAATATGGAGTTTCGGTAATTTGTGGCGACAAAATTTATAAAGCAGCTGGAAAAAAAATAAAACCAGTTGACACTACAGGTGCTGGGGATGCCTTTGCCTCAGCTTTTGTATCAGCCTTAATACGGGATGAACATGATATTGAGCGTGCATTAAAGCTAGGTATTACAAATGCAAAGCATTGCTTGTTAGAGATGGGTTCGACTAATGGTTTACTTACGAAAAAAGAAAATAATTTGGTAGAAAAAGAAGAAATCAGTATAGAAATATTTGATTTATAAAGTTTTGTCTCAGCTTCAACCTTGTTTATTTTACTTGCAAAAAACAATAAAATAGGTTATTCTTTTCAATATTAAGAAAAATTTTAATTTTCTGTTGTTTCTAATTGAAATTGCGGGATTTAGACAATAATTAAGTTAAGAAAATATAGTATGATTTCATTGAAAGCTACCAAAAGGGCTGACAGATGCAGCAGTATTGATATGATTCCTGCGGTTTTGTATGGTCCAAGTATCGAAAATATTAATTTAGAAGTCGATGGTAAAGAATTTGAAAAAGTTTTTAAATCTGCTGGAGAGTCCTTGATCGAGCTTGAAGTAGATGGAAAAAAATATTCTGTAATGATTTATGACACACAGCATGATCCAATGACTATCGGAGTTATTCATGCTGATTTTTATCAACCTGATTTAAAACATGAAGTTGAAACAGAAATTCCTTTAGAATTAATTGGTATCGCTCCTGCAGTTAGTCTTGGAGGAACAATTATTACCAATTTACACGAGTTGACCGTAAAAGCACTACCAAAGGATTTGCCAGCTAAAATAGAAGTAGATGTCTCCGGATTAGTAGCTTTTGGGAATCATATCATGGTTAAAGATTTGAAATTACCCAAGGGAGTAACTGCAGTAAGCCACAGCGACGAGGTAATTGTTCAGATTGTGACTCCAGCAAATGTTGAAGTTGAATTAGCTCCTCTCGTAGCAGACACCGAAGTAACTACTCCTGAAGAGGAAAAGAAGGAAACTGAATAATTTTGAAAATTGAATTAAATATCGTCTAGATTTTTTTAAAGAAAATAAAGAGGGAATAATAAAAAAAGTGCAAATTTTGCACTTCTTTTTTTTATTTAATTGCTGTATAATTACTATGTTATATAATAAGTAATTTTATTTTGAAAGAATGAATTGTCTAAAAAAGAAAACATTTTTTTTATTTCTAATTTTTTTACTTTCTCCAATTTCTCAGATTATTGCTGCTTACGACATGACTGCTATGTGTGATTCTGGCAAATGGGAAACAGAATGTACAAAAATATCAAAAGAAGAATGTGAAAAACTTTGCAACGATTGTCTGGCATATTTGAACGAAAAAGGAAAAAAAGTTCAAGCAGAAATTAACGATACCGGATCAAAAAAGAAAACGCTGCAGAATCAAGTAAGTTCGCTCAGTAAAAAAATAAAAAATCTTGAAAATCAAATATCTCAATCAAAAATAGCGATTAGAGTTTTTGGAGACCAGATTGACGATACTATGAAATCCATTGATGAAACAACCGTTAGTATTAGTGGGCAACAACAAGAAATTTCTGAAATATTACGTGCCGCAAAAGAAGAAGATGAGAAGTCTTTTTTTGAAATTTTAGTATCCAGTAATACCTTGGCTGATTTTTTTGATAATATGCTTTATCTAGAAACCTTAGGGCAAAAAAATAAAGATATTTTAGAAAATCTTGAAAGTCTTAATACGACTTTAGTTGGCAAAAAAACTACACTAGAAGAGCAAACAGATCAACTTAAAAATCTTGTCATAGTTCAAGGTGAACAAAAGGCAGAAACAGATGAAACAAAAAAAGACAGAGAGTATTACTTAGGGCTTACTGAAAAAGAATATCAAGCAAAGCTTGCAGAAAAAAAGGATTTAGATAAAAAAGCAGCTAAGATTAGCAGTGCCTTGTTTGAACTTGCTGACACAGAGGGTGGCGGTATTGCTTTTGGTGAGGCTGCTAAGCTAGCTAAATTTGCGGAAAACATGACAGGAGTTAAGGCCGCCCTTATACTTGCTATTATTCATCAAGAATCATATAGAAATGGATTATATGGAGGGAATGTTGGGCAGTGTTACTTAACAGATTTTGATACGGGAAATGGTACAAGTCTTGCTGGTGCATATAAGCCCAGAGTTATGAATCCGACTAGAGACGTTCCAGTTTTCTTAGATGTCGTAAAGGCACTTGGAAAAGATCCAAAGAAAACTCCAGTTTCATGCTGGATACCAATGTACACAAAAGGTTCTCCTTATGGTTGGGGAGGGGCAATGGGGCCAGCTCAATTTATTGCAGCTACTTGGAAATCAGTCAGGTCTGATGTTGAGTCTATTCTTGGAAAGGCTGCTAATCCATGGGCTATTAAAGACGCATTCTTGGCATCTGCGGTGTTGCTTAAAAAGAATGGTGGTATTGCCGATCCGTATACTGCTGCTTGTAGATATTACGCAGGACAGTGTAATGTAGCAGGTAAGGGGTATGCCAATAGTGTTACCGCAAGAATGAAAACCTATCAACAGGATTTGGACATATTAGTCGAGGCAGGTATTTTAAAATAAAATTAATTTAAAAAAAGCCTAGTTTTATAAGCTAGGCTTTTTAATTATTCAAAATTTTCTTATAATTCCACTATTTCGTTTTTATTTCCTAACAAAAAAAGAACCGAAGTCCTTAATATGGGTTAGCCGAGATTTGAACTCGGGATCTCAATCCTTTAGAGTGGTGCGTTCTACCTACTAAACTACTAACCCAAACAGGCTGAGTTGGAATTGAACCAACGAACTTACGATTATCAATCGTATGCTTTTCTCCTAAGCTACCAGCCTAATTAATTTACTGGTTTACTTCTATCATATTTGTATTAAAAGTCAAGAACCATTAGTCTAAAAAATAAAACAGACTCTTACGAGCCTGCTTTTTTAATTTAATTCTTCAGCAATCTTATCAAACATCTTTTCTACTTTTCCATCTAAGATATTTTCAATATCATGAAAACTTTTATTTATTCGATGATCGGTAATTCGGTCTTGAGGGAAATTATATGTTCTTATTTTTTCTTCTCTACCAGCACTTCCGATTTGGGAATTTCTAGCTCCTCCTATTTCAGCCTCTAACTTTTTCTGTTTTTCGCTATACATTCTCGCAGCTAATAACCCCAAAGCACTTTCTTTGTTTTGCTCTAAGCTTCGCTCGGAGTTAGATTCAACAGCCATTCCGGTCGGAATATGGACGATTCTTATTGCAGTCATTCTTTTATTGACGTTCTGTCCACCAGCCCCACTAGCCTTACAAGTTTCCATCCTAAGGTCCTGTGGTCTTATTTCTATCTCGGTTTTAGACGGTTTGAATAGTATTGCAACTGTTGCCGTTGAAGTGTGTACTCGTCCAGATTTTTCGGTTTTAGGAATCCTTTGAACTCTATGTACGCCTCCCTCATTTTTTAATTTTTCGTAAGCACCTTCACCAGTTATTTCAATGATAGCCTCCTTCATTCCTTCGATGTCGGTCTTATTCATACTAAAAACCTCAACTTTCCAACCTTGATTCATCGCATATCTGGAATACATTCTAAGTAAGTCGCCGGCAAAAAGGGCAGCTTCTTCGCCACCAACACCTGCTCGTATTTCCATAATAATTGTACTTTTTTCTGCCATAAAACTTTTAATTAGGATTTAAATTTTATCAAAATAAGCGTCTTCTTAAGAAAGAAAGCCCTTCTATCTTGTAGCGGGCCTTCCTTGAGAATGTATTTATTGCTTTTTCTTTGACAATCTTTCCTTGAATTTTTGTACTCGTCCAACCTGGTCAGATGGTCTTTCTTTTCCAGTATAGTATGGGTGGCATTTTGAACAGATTTCTATTTCCATTTTTTCAATAGTTGAACCAGTCTCAAAAGTAGCACCGCAAGCACATTTCACAGTAGCTTTGTCAAAATATTTCGGATGTATTTCTTTCTGCATAAGTTTGCTTTTATTTGTCTATGTAATTTATAGAAAAATAATAACAAAAAAAGGGGAATAATGCAAGGGCAACAAAATAATAAACCAAGATTTAATTATTATTTGGTAATTCGGTAATTTAATTTGAAAATTTTATTTTTTTGTAGCGAGAACATCAATCATCTTTTTGACATAAATCTTTTCATATGCTATATATTTGATATACAAAACAACAAGATTTTGTATAAATTTTTGTTGATAAAAAATATAGATAAATTATGGAGGATATAAAAACTAACACATTCAACCTTTCTCTCGATGAAATGATTGCTGCTGGACTTGCTTTTGGACATCAAAAATCAAAACTTCATCCAAAGATGAAAAATTTTGTTACCAAGCCAAAAGATAAAGTTTATCTTATAGATCTTGAGCAAACCGTAGAGAAATTTAATAAAGCCCTCGATTTTGTTAAGCAGGCAAAAATGGAAGGAAAAGTAATCCTTTTTGTTGGAACAAAAATCGCTACTAAGGACTTAGTAATTGAAGCAGCTAAGAATTGTAAATCACCTTTCGTAACAGAAAGATGGATTGGAGGAACCTTTACTAATTTTAAAGAAATTAGAAAGAGAATAGCATTGTTTAAAGATATTGAAGCAAGATTAAGCGACCCAGATGTTGCTAAAAAATACGTCAAAAAAGAGAGATTTAAAATGGCAAAAGCTTTAGAAAGAATGGAGGTAAAATTTGGAGGTATAAAAACCATGGAATCGTTGCCTGATATAGTGTTTATTGTTGATATGGACAAAGAATCAATGGCAGTAAAAGAGGCAAGAGAAACTGGTGTAAAGATTATTGCTATCGCAGATACGAATACTAATCCAATGTTTGCTGATTATCCAATTCCAGCTAATGACGACGCTTATAGTTCTGTAAAATATATTTTGAAAAAGATTGAAGAAGTTTTTACCGCTTAAGCAAAGCGAATAAAAAATTAATTTTATTTAAATCTAATTATGGCAGATCTAGAGTTAGTAAAAAAACTTCGTGAAGAAACTGGAATTTCTCTCGGCGATTGTAAGAAAGCCTTAGATGAATCTGGTAACGACATGGAGAAGGCAAAAGAATATTTAAAAAAGAGAGGGCAAGCAGTTGCTCAGAAAAAAGTAGATCGAGAAGCAGGTAGTGGAATTATTGATACCTATATCCATTCTACAAAACGAGTTGGCGTTATGATTGAAATAGGATGTGAGACTGACTTTGTGGCCAGGGGAGATGATTTTAATTGTTTAGCTCATGAGTTATGTTTGCAGATTGCTTCAATGAGACCTCAGTTTGTGCGAGAAGAAGAAGTGCCGGAAGAAATAATGGCTAAAGAAAAAGAAATTTACGAAGCACAAGCAAACGAATTGAATAAGCCGAAAGAACTGATAGAAGGAATTATTAAGGGAAAGTTAGAGAAGTTTAAAAAAGAAATTTGTCTTTTATCTCAACCATGGGTAAAAGATAACACTAAGAGTATCCAAGCTTTAATAAACGAATATATAGCCAAAACAGGTGAAAATATCATCGTAAGAAGGTTTGTAATGTATGAATTTTAATTTTGAAATATTTTCTTTGGTCCTTTGTATAATTAGTTTCCTAAGCTTAACTTTTTTTGTTTATAAAAAGATGCCCGTTTTATCAGGATTACCAGAACGAGAGATGTTTCCAGGAGTAAAAATAAGAAAAGAAGCAGAAGAAAAATTGAAAATCGTTTTTAAGCAAAAACTTCATAGCCTTGAAGGAATGCTTCAAAAAAATCTTCACAGATCAAGAGTATTATTGATGCGAGCTGATAACAGAGCAACGGACTGGATTTATAAGCTAAAGGAAAGGTCCGATAAACGAAAAATTGATCTAGAGGATCCTTGGAAAGATTTAAAGATAACACTACCTATTAAAAAAAGCAAAAAAAAAGACTAACCTAGTCTTTTATGCCGGCATAGCTACATGGTA
>JALNZJ010000008.1 GCA_023229485.1 bacterium
ATTTTAATTTTTATCGGATTAATACTAAAATCTTCTAAGTACAAGACTATTTTCTTGGTTGCCGGTTTGATTTTGCTGCTTTTTCCACTCTTGGGCTCACTAGTGCCTCTTATCAGCATTTAATAGACAGCTATATTCTTCCTTGCTAAGTAGTTCAATCCACGTCGTGTTGTCTATCCTGTGTAATCATTTATTACTCTTTTATTGAGAAGGGTATTTTGCCAAACCAAAAAAGTAGGGGGTTTAAAGTTTATACGAAAGTGCTAAAATAGCGTTAGTAAAAAAGTTTAAAAATAAAATAAATAAATGGAAAAAGAAGAAAAAATATTCGTAACGATTCTTTGTCTTATTTTAATTGGTATTCTAGTCACATTAGGCATTTTATATTTTGAAAAAGAGAAAAGCAGAAATATTGAAGACATCCCAGTTGTTAATAAGCCGATCGCTAACCAAGAAGCAGATATTACTGGAAAATATTTCTCTGGCGATCAGGAAAGATATTATCAAAAACTAGAAATTGCTAAAAATAATGAAAACTATAGAGTAAGTATCAGCTATGGTGGTGCAGTTAAGGGATGTAGTTTTGATGGAATAGGTACTCGCAGTGGTAACAAGATAGAGCTATCCTTAAAAAACCTCCAACCATCTTTTAAACAGAATATGATTATCACCTTTGTCGGGGATAAGGCAACTATTGCTACTTCGGGCTCTGACAATTCGGAGCTAATGTATTTTTGCGGCGGAGGAGCTTCTTTAGCCGGCGAATACATTAAAGGAGAAGAGTTAAAAAAGAATACGCCTTCGCTAACACTAGAAAGCAAGGAATGGAATTGGATTGAGACAACCTACAACAATGACACAAGAATTGCACCAAAAAAGATAGGAATTTTTAGATTAAAATTTGAAAAAGGAAAAGTCAATATTGCAACTGATTGCAATTCTGGTTCTGGATCATATAGTGTTGATGGCAACAAAATAGCTATTAAAAATATTGCAACTACCGAAAAGTATTGCAAGGATTCAAAGGAAAGCGAATTTATAAAAATGTTAGGTGAAGTTGATAGTTATTTTTTCAAAGAAGATGGAAAACTTGTATTTGACCTTAAATATGATACAGGGTCTTCAATTTTTAATTAATTTCATCAATAATCAACCCGATTAGGGTTGATTTTTTTTACAATCATAGCCTCTTTTCGTGTGTTTATTTGGATGTTATAGTTAATCTAATATGAAGAAGCAAAAATTTTACGCATATTTAATAGGAAAGGAAAAAGGAATAACCGATAACTGGCCAGAGTGCCAGAGTATTGTTTCGGGTAGACATGGAGCAAAGTATAAGAGCTTTGAAAGTCAGGACGAGGCAGAGAGATGGCTTGATGCAGGAGCAGACTACAGCATAAAGCATCTAGCAGCCGAAAAGGGTGTTTATTTTGATGCTGGAACTGGAGGAGGAAATGGCACCGAAATAAATGTCACCGACGAAAATGGAAAAAGCTTACTCAAAAATATTTTTCCTGCCAAAAAACTAAATGCAAAAGGACACTTTCCCTTGAAAGAAAAAACCAATAATTTTGGCGAACTTTCGGCATGCAAATTTGCGCTTGAAATATCAATCAAAGAAGGGAATAAAAAAATCTTCGGAGACAGTAAATTAATTTTAGATTATTGGTCAAAAGGATTTATCAAAAAAAATTTGCCGCAAGAAACAATTGATCTTGCAAACGAAGTTAAAAAATTAAGATATGAATATGAAAAAAATGGGGGACAGTTAATTCATATCTCGGGAGGGAGCAATCCTGCCGATTTAGGTTTTCATAAAGGATAAATTAAACAAAATGAAACTAAAAACATTAATAAAACTCTTATTGGTAATTTTAATTGCTTTTTTCTTAAAGCAAGAAAACACTCATTTATATTTTGGCAAAGCAATCAATTCAATTTTTCCATGCACTCAGGCCGCAGGAAATTCTTTTCCATGCTACGGAAGCTGGGATATGGGGTTAATAGTACTGGGATTCTTGTTTTGTGTGCTTTTATTGATTTCAGCTATTGCAGATTTTAGAAAAAATAAAAAATAATTATGGATATTATAAAACAAATTCGTCGTGAGCTTTTGAGTAATGCTGATGAGAAAATAAAAGAAAGCTCAAAAAGGTTTTTTAAAGAAAAAGTAAAAGTTTATGGAATAAAAACTGCCCTTGGATTAAAGCTGGGACGGGATAGCTATAAAGAAATAAAAGATCTTCCAAAAGAAGAAATTTTTTCCTTATGCGAAGAATTGTTTCAATCTGGCTATATGGAAGAATCATTTATTGCCTGCATTTGGGCTAATTACAAAATAGATGAGTTTGTAATCAAGGACATTAATACTTTTGAAAGATGGATTGATGCTTATGTTAGCAATTGGGCGACTTGTGACACTCTTTGCAACCATACAATTGGCGATTATTTAGAAAAATTTCCAGCAAACATTAAAGTGCTCAAAAAATGGGCAAAGTCAAAAAACTTATGGCTTCGCAGAGCTGCAAGCGTATCCTTGATATTGCCAGCCAGAAAAGGAGATTTTCTAAGTGATGTTTTTGAAATAGCCGATATCCTTTTGCTGGATAAAGAAGATTTAGTCCAGAAAGGCTATGGTTGGATGCTAAAAGAAGCTAGTCGCAAACATCAAAAAGAAGTTTTTGATTATGTGGTAAAAAATAAAAAAGTAATGCCAAGAACTGCCCTTAGGTATGCAATAGAAAAAATGCCCAAGGAGTTAAGGGCTGTGGCAATGGAAAAATAATAACCAATAAATTATTAAAATTATGGACATACAAGATCAAGGAATTTGTGAAAGTTGTGGAATGCCCTTAAGCGGAAAATTTATTTCAAAATTTGATTCTCGTTATTGTATTTATTGCCAAGATCAAGATAGTGGAGAATTAAAAAGCTATGAAGAAGTTCGGAAGGGGTCAATAGATGCTGGTGTTCGGTTGATGGGAAAGACAATAGAAGAGGCAACTGCAATGGCAAACGAAGTATTGCCAACTTTACCGAGATGGAAAAATAATTAAAAATAAAATCTAAAATACTAATATGGAAAACAATACAAATATTTGTTGCCCAGAATTTAATCCCGAAACATTAAATGAAAAGGAATTTAATTGGCAACAAAAAACATTTATCAAAGATGAAGTTATGCAGTTTATGCATATGCCATTGAATATGGGCAGTGTTATTACAAGAATGTGGAAGAAAATAAAACAAGCAGAAGCGAATCCTGCCGATCAAGATTTTTTAATGCTTTGTTATGATCCATCTCCTTGGAAGTCAGAAATCTATATGACAACTACAAAAATTGTTCCAGATGCTACTAATGTAACTTTATCTGGTAACTTTTTAAGCAAGGTTTTTGATGGGCCATATCAAGATATTCCAAGATTTGTCAAAGAAATGGAAATGTATGTGGCAACAAAAGGGAAGTCAGTTGTAAAAATGTATTTTCATTATGCTTATTGTCCAAAGTGTGCTAAAAAATATGGACATAACTATATAATTGCTTTTGCTGAGACAGCCGACATTGTTGTATAAGAATTGTCAAAGATTAATTAAATTTTGTCATATTTGACGATGATTATTTTATAGGATAATATGACACAAAATAACTAAATTAAGGAATAAAAATATGGAGGTTCAAAAAGAAAAAACATTTGTAATAATAAAACAAGACGGTGTTCAGCGTTCATTGATTGGAGAAATTATTAGCAGAATTGAAAGGACTGGATTGAAATTGGTTGCAATGAAATTTGCATTTGCATCCGAAGATCAATGCTGGGCTCATTACAATAAAGATGATGCTTGGTTTGAGGCTAAGGGTCAGATTACTGTTAAAAATCGTGAAGCAATGGGTCTTGCAGTAGACAAGCCAGCAATTGAATACGGAAAAGATATTATGAGAGGAAACGTAAACTATATGACTTCTGGTCCATTAGTTATGATGGTTTGGCAAGGAAACAAATCTGTTGGTATCGTCAAAAAAATTGTTGGAGGAACAGAACCTCTAACTTCGGACGTCGGTACTATCCGTGGTGATTTCACCTTGGATTCTTATGAGCTTGCAAATATTGATGGTAGAGCAGTTAGAAACCTTATCCATTGTTCAGATGCCCCAGAAGAAGCAGAAAGAGAGATTAAGATATGGTTCACCGAGAATGAGCTTATGAAGTATCGTTTAGTAAACGAAGAAATTTTATACGACGTAAATCTTGATGGTATCAAGGAATAATTGATTAAAAAATTTCAAACTCGCTTGTTGTATTTTCCACAAGCGAGTTTTTGTTTACCAGCGACAGCCCTATAATGTATAATATAAATATTATAAAATCTTTTTTAAAAACAAAACTATGCAAGAAATATTTTCAAAGGAAGAAACTAAACAATTAGGAGAACAATTGGGTGTGGATTGGAGTCGTTTTGACGTTGAGCAACTATGGAAGGGGATGCATGTAGAATTAGAGCATGGTACTAGGGATCCAAACACAAACGTCACAAATGATGACAAGTTAATTACAGCAAAAATAGCCCTCGCTCACTTAAACGAATTTCCCGACTATTATGTCCGTTTGGAAAAGCTAGAAAAAGAAGCCGATGAGTTTTGGAAAAAGTAAGGTAAGAAGCAGTCCCAAAGGGGACTGTTTTTTAGTAAAGCCCTTGACAAATTGTTAGAAATAGATAACATATAAGTATGTTAAATAATTCTAACATTAATAATTAAAAAAAATGACAATCAAAAAATATAGGAACGTAAGAATGATACTTGTAATTGCTTTAGCTATGTTGTTTTCTCAATCCATTATTTATCAAAACTTTTATCTTGCAATAGGTTTGATGATAGTTGCTTCTTTACTAATATATTCTATGCGAAAAAACGTTAAAGAGGTCTTAGCTGACGAAAGAGATTATGAGCAGGGAGGAAAAGCAGCATTACTAGCTATGCAGATATATTGCTGGATAGGAGTAGTGGCTATGTTTATTCTTAAATCTCAAGCCTATCTTAATACTACTTATGATATAGTCGCCAACACCTTAGCTTTTTCTATATGTATTTTCATGCTACTTTACTCTTTTATTTTTAGACTGAAGGCAAAAGGAAAATTCTGGGATGGGTGGACTATCTACACTTTCATTATGTTGGTTATTTTTGTAGTTTTGGCTATTATGGGAACGATTAAAATATAGATATGAAAAACAGGATCAAGGAATTAAGAACAAAATTAAATATTACTCAAGACGAGCTTGCTCAAAGTGTTAGCGTGAGGAGAGAAACTATAGTATTTTTGGAGCAGGGGAAATATAATCCCTCATTAAATCTCGCTCATAGTGTGGCAAAAAAACTTGGAGTAAAGATAGACGACTTGTTTATATTTGAAGACGAAAAAAGCAAAAAATAAGGTATTAAAAAACACTGCTAAAAAGCAGTGTTTTTTATGTCTTAATTTCCGCCAGCGGGAGCTGATCCTCCAGATGCACCACTTGGTGCAGTTCCTCCTGTAGGAGGAGTTCCTCCGTCAGTAGGAGGTGTTCCGCCACCATCAGGAGGCATTCCTCCTTCGGGTGGAGTACCACCATCTGTAGGTCCTCCGCCGTTATTATTTATGTCTTGGAGAATATTTGTTTTTTGTTGATCAGTTTCTGTTGATTGATTTTTTAAGAAATATGCACCAATAGCAAGTATGACCAAAACTACGATTGCTATTATAGTGTATGTTGTTTTTTTGCTCATTATTTATAAATTTGTATTAACTTTAGTTATACGTATTTATACGAATTATATTTTAAAAAAGGTGCACCTATTTCTTTTTAAAAACAAGTCCTTCTATAAGAAATAGTATTCCAGTGAGCAAAGGAATAAAGCCAATTATTAATCCACTCCACCATTCTTTTCCATAACTCATTACTAAGTAGTAAGAACCAAGAATAACAAAAAACCATCCTCCAACTTTAGGCCACTTCCAAGCTATAACAGTCATTCCAAAGATAACTAGAGCAACGAGTCCATGCATTACTGCATCTTGCCATCCAAAGCCAGGACCAAATCCTTCTAAAATAAAAACAGCAAAAAAAGCAATAATTAAAATTGCTAAAATTCTTGATAAACAATAAAGTATTTTTTTCATAATTTATTTTTTACTTATTAATTAACTCTATTATAGTCTAGTCATTTTTAAAGTTCTAGTAATGTATCAACAATAAGTGAACAATCCTATTGATAAACTACTGTAGGTGTGTTATTTTTTTACTGCTCATTTAAAACTATATTGGGGGTATAAGTGTCTATTAATTTTGTAGAAAAATTTGATGTAGTCGTTAATTCACAAGATTTACTAAGGATATATCTGAGAATGGGAATAGCAACTATATTAGATTTTCAAAAGGAGATTGCGGTCAAGATAACGCAAAAAGATGATGGTTTATTTATGATTTCAATCATTGGAGCAAAGTTACCAGAAAAAGGAAAAAAGAATTCACATTTTAATGGCAACGAGCCATGGGAGATTTTTCACTCGAAAGAAGATATTAGTGCAGGCGAAGCTGCGATAAAGTATATCTTAAATTTTATTAATGAAAATCGCTCAGAATGGCTAAGAAAAAAAATTGCAAGTAGTCCAACCAACCAGTCACGAGACAGTCCAATTATTGCCTTGGGTTATCAAATAGAAAAAAAGCATCTCAGTGAAATTGAAATTTCTATCAATTACACACAAGTCGAAAAATATACCTAATATTACGGCACGAAACATCGTACCGTTTTTTTTATTCAAAAACCACCTTAAGGGTGGTTATTTTATACGAGCAAAGTCTCCATTCAAAACAATCGGATTCATCGCTGCAATTTCATCTCTATAATTTAGATTAGGAATTTCGTTTGATAAGTAAATTAGCTTGTTAAGTATAAGAGCAAACCCCATTTCAAGAAAAGTATTGCCACCAATGTATCCTTTTATATTATTCTTTTCAATATTTACTACCAATATTGCATCACTGTCTTTAATTTTTTCAAAATACCCTCGAATCAAATCATATTCAACTTTATTCCTTGCTGACGCAGCATGCATTTCATCAGCAGTATCCATATTAGCGTAGATATAAGTAAATTCTGGAAGCACAACTTCGTGCCCCAATTCTTGAAGCTTCTTTTCGGCTTCAATCATTTCCTTTGAAGCAGTCATGCTTCCGCAAATAACAATTTTCATATTATAAGTATTATTCTTTTTATTTGCTTTTAGGATAGCCTATTTGTTGCAATTTTTCCAGAAGAAAAAACAGGCGTACGATTTCGGATTTTATGTTACAATATTATAAAATGCATTTCAAATTTAAAGCATAATAAAAAATATGGAAATAAATATATTACAATTTAATGGAGTTGATATTGCAGAGCTAGTGTCTAGCGGCATTGAGATTAGTAAGCCCCAAGACGCCGTAGATTTAATGGCAAAGTGTATGCCATCAAGAACAACCAGAGTAATCGTGAATGAAAAAAACATTATTCCCGAGTTCTTTGATTTGAAAACTAAAATAGCAGGGGAGATACTCCAGAAATTTGCAACATATAGATTCAAGATTGCGATAGTGGGAGATTTTTCAAAGTATGAAAGCAACGCTTTAAAAGATTTTATTTACGAAAGCAATAAACATGGCGAAATTAATTTTGTCGGAACTGTTGAAGAGGGAATGGAAAAATTAGCAAGATAAATTCAATATTGACCGAAACCGCTTTTTTATATAGTATGGCTATGTTGAATACTGGAGAGGTGCCAGAGTGGCCGAATGGGGCATCCTGCTAAGATGTTAACCGGCAACGGTTCGAGGGTTCGAATCCCTCCCTCTCCGCCAATAAAATAGACACCCAAAGGGTGTCTTTTTATTGGAAGAAACGGAGAGGGGGGGATTCGAAGGCTTTTGATTGACTGAATCAAAAGCCAGCCTGAGCCAATCTCAGCAGGAATTGATGCGAAGGCGAATCCCTCCCTCTCAATAAACTAAAGGATTCAAACGGCGAAGTGAGAGGCGAGACCGAATCCCTTTTTCACCAGATTACCAAGTTTGAACACAAAGGGAATAAAGGGTTTACAACAGAAGATCAATTCCTTAAGGGGTCGTTTTTTTGAATTATTTTTGACCCAATGATATACTCTTAATTGAATTAGACTTGAGTGGTTACAAAATAAACTATGAAATTGTCCGAAGAAATCGGACAACTGCATTTTACTATAAGCTTTTGGCTATAAACATGGAAAATTTTAAAAATATAGAACAACCAGAAAAAATAGAAAGCATGAAAACTCCTGAGATATGCGTTCAAGAAGAGAAAGGAGTTGAGTTGCTATCTCTATTATTTAAAGCAAAAAATCCAGAGTGGGGAGAGTGTAATACGCCAGCCGCTAGAAATATTATCACTTATTTTGAAGATAATCCCATAAGTCAAGAAACCCTAAACAAAATAGATGTTCTATTAGCTGAAGGTACAGACGAAGAATTGCTCTATTGGTTAGTTCTTACATACGGACACGATGAAAGATTAGAAGCCGTAGAAAATGAATTAAAAAAGAATAAATCCAGCATGATAGATATAACATCAGTCAAACAGAAGCTTTTTACTGCACTAGAGGCATTTAGCGAAGAATTTTCTGGTAGTATGTTATCAGAAAAAATTAAAGAAGATACCGAGATAGATATTTTAAATAGGCAAAAAGATATTGAAAACGCAACAAGTAGAATAAGGGGTCTGATTGAATTTTTTAATCCAGACATAAAAACATCAAATATAAAAAAGATTATTTTTATGCCCACTAATCCAATTTTTAAAACTAATACTGGATTTAGTTGTAATTTCTCGGGCGAACAATTCATATTATCACATATAGATAATACTGATAATCAAGATCATGAATTTTTGCATGGGATTATAAATCCTATTGTTGAGAAATTATCCCAGAAATTAACAGAAGAACAAAAAGAAAAAATATCTAAACTCGTGAGTGGGAAATTAAGAAGGGACTATGGTGAAGAATACTTTAGCTTACTATGCGAAGAGTTTATAAGAACTTATAACGATTACTTTAAAAAAGGAGAAAAGCCACAATCATACGAAAATTTTATCGGAAACATTTTAAAAATATCAGAAGAAGAATTTCAAATGTTTTTAAATGAAAATAATAAACTAAAAGAGGAATGCAAAAAATCAGGAGTAAAAAACATTGAAGAATTTAAAAATAAGCTAGAAGAAGACTTTAGAAAGACAAGAGAAGATAAACTTCAAGAACTAATTTATAAAATGTATCAAGAATATTCAGAAAAGGAAGATAAAGAAAATATCAATTTTGAAAAATTTATTTTAGATAGATTTCCAAAAGAAATATAAAAAACCCAAAAGGCTTCTTTTATTATATCGATATTTCTCTGTCTGCCGTTATTCCATAAACATACTTCGCTCCAACTTCTAGTACTTTCTCTTATTTGAAAACAGTTTATAAGTCCAACTCTTTTCTTTTTAAAAAAATCTTGTTATAATAAAAACACTTTAAATTATTTAAATTTTATTTCTAAAAAAATTTAAACTCAATATGTCCACAATTACTTTGATAAAGCGATTGTTTAGTTTAGGTATTAACATATTTATTTTATCGGTTATTTTTCCGTCTATTATTCATGCTGCCGGCGTTATGTATGCACCTGGCGAAACACTTACTCCTTCTTGTGGCCCAACAGAAAGCGGCTGCGGAGTTCGATCTCCCGTCTCCACGGCTGATTCATTAACAAATGGTGCTCTTTTGTTCGCTTCGTCAGATGCGTGGTCACTTTTACCAGCTGGTACCGATGGAAAAGTATTAAAGATGAGCGGAGGTGTGCCAACATGGGGTAATGACGCTGGAGGAACAAATTATACAGCTGGAAGCGGACTTGTCTTGAACGGATCCGCTTTTTCTTTAGATATAAATGGTCTATCGGCAATCACATCTCCAGCAATGACAGACTATATTCCGATTTATAATTCTGCTACAGGATTAGTAAAAAAAGTAACTCGTAATGATTTCTTATCGCCAGTGATAGGTGCTTTGAATTATCAAGGTACGTGGAACGCCAGTGCAACTACAGAACCAGAAACTTGTTATGCCGATACAAAAGGGCACTACTTTGTTGTTTCTGCTGCAGGAAATGGTTATTCTGTAAATGATTGGGCAGTTTGTAGTGGTGCTAGTTGGGATAAATTAGTAAGTACTTCAGCTGTCTCAAGTATCTTTGGAAGAACTGGAATTATTACGGCTTCAGCAGGAGATTACAATGCTTTAAAAATAACGAATACGTCTGCTGGAAATATTTCATCACTAACAGTACAGGGTGCACTTAATGAACTGGATACAGAAAAGCAACCTGTTAATTCTTTACTAACAAGCATTGCGGGGTTAACTCCTGCCTTGAATAGTTTTATAGTGGGCAATGGTACAACTTTTGTTTCTCAAAGCGGAAGCACAGCCAGAACCTCTTTAGGTCTTGGATCAAGCGATACGCCAACTTTTAACGGACTTATAGTTAATGGAGATACTATTACGGACTTTACTGGCACAGGACTATCTGTTGCTGGCGGAACGCTAAAAGTTAATACAGGAAATTTATCTACTTCAAACGGTGCAATAACTATTACTGGAGGCTCAGGTTCTGTAGTTGGCTCTGGAGCAACAATCGATATTGCAAATTCTGACGGAACACATACAGGTCTTTTAACTTCTTCCGATTGGAGCACCTTCAATAATAAGCAAAATCAAATTACTGCTGGCACAGCTTCACAATACTACCGAGGAGATAAGACTTGGCAAACATTAGATAAAAGTGCAGTTAGTCTTTCTAATGTAGAGAATACAGCACTGTCAACTTGGACAGGATCAAGCAACTTAACAACACTGGGAACAATTACTTCGGGAACTTGGCAGGGTACCAATATTAATTGGTCGAAGGTAAATAAAACTGGTGCAAAATTAACTGACATGGATGTTCCAACATATACTGGAAATTCTGGAAAAGTATTAACGGTAAATAGTGGAGCGACTGGACTAGAGTGGAACGAATTTATGCCTACTTCACTAGCAAGTGGAAAAATTTGGATTGGTAGTGGCTCGGGAGTCGCTTCGGCTCAAACAATGTCGGGCGATGCAACACTTTCAAATACTGGTGCTTTGACTATTGCAAATGGAGCAGTTACTTTAGGAACAAAAACATCAGGTAATTATGTGTCTTCGGTTAATACAGGAACTGGTTTATCAGGAGGCTCAACTGGAAGTGCAGGAGCTACCTTAACGTTATCTTTAGACATTAATGGTTTGTCAGCAAAAACATCAGCCTTAATGGGTGATGAGATTCCTATATATGATGCTGGATCAAATTCAATTAAAAAAATCACTCGTTCTAATTTTCTACAAGGTCTTACTGGTGCTTTGACATATCAAGGATCTTGGAATGCTAGTGCCAATACACCAACCTTAGCCGATGGTTCAGGAACAGCTGGGAATGTTTATGTTGTAGGTACGGCCGGATCAAAAGATTTGGGTTCTGGTTCTATAACTTTTAATGCTGGAGATATGGTAATTTACAATGGAACTATTTGGCAAAGAGCTCCCTCAGGATCAAATGTCGCTTCAGTCTTTGGGCGTACTGGAGCTGTCACAGCTACTTCTGGAGATTATACAGCCCTGCAGATTACAAACACAGCGGCTGGAAATATTTCGGCTTTAACAGCTCAGGCCGCAATTAATGAGTTAGACAGCGAAAAAGTCAACAAAACAACTGGCAAGCTAACCGACCTTGATGTACCAGCCTATACAGGAAACGCTGGTAAAATGCTAGTAGTCAATGGAACAAGTGATGGTGTTGTTTGGACGCCGGCCTTAACGACCACTCTAGTATCAGGAAATATTTTTATTGGTAATGGAAGCAATGTCGCTACTGCAAATGCGTTAAGCGGGGACGCAACTTTAACATCAAATGGGGCACTAACGATTTCAGCTGACTCTATAGCACTAGGTACCGACACAACAGGGAACTATGTGTCTGGTGCAACTTCAAATGGTGGATTGGCTTTAACTGGCACAGAAGGTGCAACCCTTGGAGTCCAGCTTGACGGAAGCACGTTAGCTCTCTCTAGTAGTGGATTAAAAATTAATTTGGCCAGTGCAAATACTTGGACTGGAACACAAACATTTAGTAATGCCATTGTAGCACCTACTTCAAGCAACACGATAAATGGATTAATTATAAATGCAGGAGCACTTTCGGGAATTACAGGATATAATCAATCTTCAGGAAATTTTGCCATGTCGGGAGCTGGTACATTTGATACTGGCACAGGAGCCATTGGTTTAAACGGAAACACAACTTTAGCATCGGGCAAAACTTTAGCTGCTAGTGGAGGAGCCAGTAATTTTGATTTTTCTGCTTCATCTGGAACATTTAAAACCGGCACAGGAGCCGTTAGCTTAAACGGAAACACAACAGTAGTAACTGGAAAAACACTATCTTTAGCAGACGCAACCCAAGGTTCCTTATTGTTTGCTGGAGCTTCAGGAGTTGTTTCGCAAAACAATGCCAATCTTTTTTGGGATAATACAAATGCACGCTTAGGAATTGGAACAACTTCACCTGATGCAACATTAACCTTAGTGTCTGGAGGAATAATTGACTCGCTTGGAAATCTAACAATAAATTCAAACACCTCTAATTCATTAACTTTAGATTCTGGAACAACGGGAGCAATTAATATTGGAAACAATAGTAACGCAAAAACAATTACAATCGGAAATAGCATAGGAGCTACTACGCTAGCTCTACAAACAGGAACAGCTGGTGCGTCTTTATCTTCAACTGCAACAACGGGCAATGCTTTCTCGGTCACGGATAATGCATTAA
>JALNZJ010000103.1 GCA_023229485.1 bacterium
ACCATTGACAAGGATGGAAAAAAGTAAGAAAGTATACCCAATATGAATCGTCCGGAACCATTGGAAAACGCGTTCAACCAATTCGAATTCGAGAGAATGATAATTTTAAATTTTGTAAAAAAATAACAGAAACTCTGCCCTTGGCAGAGTTTTTTGTTATGATGCAATTCGAGGGCTCATGCTAAAAACTATCCTTAAAATATTAAGAATTGACATCAATGAAAATGAAAGACTAATAGATTTGATAGCTTCCTATTCGAAATTAAAGAAAATATCAAGAGATTATAAGGTGAAAGTAATAACCGATAATGATAATTTGGACAAAAAATTATTTGATGATCTCTATAAGATCAGATATGAAATATATTGTCTGCTAGATAAATTATTAGATGAAAATGACTACCCTGAGAAATATGAAACGGATGAATATGATAAACATTCCACGCACTTAATCATTTTAGATAAAAAAGAAAAAATAATAGGAACGACAAGAGTCATAAGAAACTCCGTATTGAGCTTTCCCACACTTAAAGAATTTCATCTAGAAAAAGAACTAGAGTCTTTGCCGCATGAAAAAATAGCGGAAATTTCTCGTTTCATAATTATTCCAGAATATCGAAAAACATTATTATTCTTGGATTTATGCAAAGTCATGTATTTATTTAATAAAAAAATGGGTATAAGATATTATTTAGGATGCGGAGAGATGTGGTTTATCAAAAAGCTAAAAGCTACTTTCGGGGAAGTAAAAATTTTAGGAGAACCACTTTTTTGTTTTAATGCATTAAATTATCCATTCCTAATAGATACAAAAAATCTAGAAGAAAGACTCCCGATACAGAACAAAATTTTATTGCAATATTTTAATAGCGAGGATAAATCCATGAAGTTCTAAATTTTGTTCCCTTTCCTATAAATCATGAGCTATTCTTATCAAGAATTCACTAGCAGAAATTGGTTATTTATAAACGAAGGTCTACAGAATAAAATAAGTAAGACCAAGCTTTTTTTTGCTGGTTGCGGCTTAGGTAGCGTAATTGCTGAGACGGCCGTCAGAGTAGGTTTTTCAAATTTTTTGTTAGTTGATGGAGACAATGTTGAATTTTCCAATCTTAATCGTCAAATTTTTACGACTGAAGATATAGGAAAAAACAAGGCGGATGCCACATCCACAATTCTAAAAAAAATAAATCCATTGGCAGAAATAAAAACTGTTAATTCTTTCATTGAACCATCGAATATCAAGAATTTGATCGGTGAAAATGATTACGTCATTAACACAGTCGATGTAAACGAGACCTTTTTTGAATTAAATAAGATATCTGTTGGCCATAATAAGATTGTATTAACTCCTCTAAACATTGGTTTTGGATCTTTTTTGATGATTTTTTCTAAAGATTCAGAAAAAATAGAAGAGATGTTCGACTCTAAAAATATCAAAAGCGACTTAGATTTTTTTTATGCACTAGTAGAAAAAATAGGTAAGTCTAAACTGCCAAGATATATATCTTCGAATCTCCAACCTCTATTGGAAGGAATTGAAGATAAAAACGTCAGCCCCCAGCTAAGTATCGGTGCGAATATCGTAGCTTCATTGGTCGTTACTAATATTATTAAAATAATTAGCGGGCAAGAAGTTCCTATGTCCCCAGATCCTATTTTAGTTGATTTTTTTGAAAATAATATATGTCGATGATTAAAGAATCGTTACCAGTAAATCAGATTGTATTAATTATCGCATTTTTAATAAATATTTTTTTCTGTTTCTTACTTTTGTTAAGAAAGAAAAAAGAGACTTTGATTTTCGCGGTTGCAGTTATCGGCCTTTTGATTTGGAATATATGCGTTCTTATTTACCCTTTATTCAAAGATCTTCGGATACTATATATTATCGGTATAGCAGCTTATTGGGGACCCGTAATTGCAGCATCAAGCATTCTATTGTTTTCTTATGTTTTCCCTAAACCAATAAAACCTCTTACGACTAGGAGCCAAGCTATAATAATAGGAGGCGGAATACTAGCAATACTTATTACTCTTATCCCCAACTTTGTTCTCAAGGGCGTAACCGCTGAAGGATATGAACTGACCACTGGCATTGGATTGTATCCTCTTTTTTTCATAATCGGTTCATTCTTAATATTAGCTTTAGTTAATTTAATTAAGAAATATTTTATTTTAGATGGAATATATAAAATTCAACTAAAATATCTTTTTATAGGAATTTTTCTTACCTTTATTATAGGATTCACTACTAATGCAATCTTGGCAGCTCTTAATATTTATAATTATGTTTGGGTCGGTCCCGCAGTAACAGTTATTTTTGTTATATTCACTTCTTTCGCTATAACCCGTTATCATCTATTCGAAATAAAGGTCATTCTAACAGAATTTTTAGTGGGATCGATGGGTATAGTTTTAACAATTTTACCTTTTTTCATGCCCAGTGCACCTCTTAGATTTTTAACTGGAGCGATATTGTTCCTGTTTTTGATCTTTGGATTTTTATTGATCAAGGCTACTCACGAAGAGGTCAGCAGGAAGGAGGAGGCTGAAAGGCTTCTTAAGGCTAAGTCGGAATTTCTTTCCATTGCTTCACACCAATTGAGGACCCCTTTGACCGCTATAGCCGGCTATATCTCAATGCTAAAAGAGGGGGACTATGGGCGGATACCGGAGGAAGGTAATAAAGCCATCAATAAGGTCTATAATTCTTCCCAAAGGATGATCAAACTGGTCAATGACTTTTTGAACGTTTCCAGAGTGGAAACGGGAAGGGTAGTCTTAAATTTATCGCGCGTATCTCTGGACGAAATTATCCTGCAAATTATTGCCGAAACTGAATTGAAAGTAAAACAAAAAGGACTCTTCATAAAATGGAACAAGCCTTCGCTGGAGCCGATAGTGAATGTTGATCCGGGAAAAATAAAAGAAGTTATAAGCAACATTGTAGATAACGCCATCCATTATACCAATCAAGGGGGTATAACTATTTCCGCTAAAATAGATCCCGTAAAAACAACTCTTATGATCTCCGACACGGGAGCGGGAATGGACCGAGACGAGATAG
>JALNZJ010000104.1 GCA_023229485.1 bacterium
GGTTTCGGCAGTAAAGACTGTTGTTTTGGTGTTATTATTATCATTGGCATTAATGGCACTACTATTACCAGAAATATTTGACGACTGTTCGTTCACTGGAAAATTTGGTCTTTCTTTTTCTACCCCTTTATAAAAAAAATGTACATATAAAAGCCCAGATATTAATCCTGTATAAAATAAAACTAAGACAATTTTCATAAAAACATTCCACAAATTCCACCTTTTTAAAGCCAGATGAATTCCCCAACTAGTATGAATAACAAAGGCAGTTAATCCAACTATTCCCAGTATCTGTAAATGCAAAGAATGAGCAATATTGCTATCAATTAAACCCTTAGTCATTCCATATCCAGTAATTGCATAAAGGATAATAACAAATAATAATATCCAAGCAAAAACCCTATCAGCTTTTACCATAAAATTATTCCAAAATATTTTTGTTTTTTCTTCCATTTTATTTGAAGTTTACTTTTTTTATTTTACCAAAATTAAAAAACAAAAACCACCCTTAGGTGGCTCTTGATTACAGTTGTTCTTATTGAGCTGTCCACCCTCCGTCAACATATAATACGGATCCGGTGACAAATTTGGCTTCCTCTGAGGCCAAATAGACAGCAGCATAAGCAATGTCATTTGGTTCTCCCATGTGTCCTAATGGAGTAGCGGCTGATATCGCCGCATTAGCATTTTTATCGTCTTTAATGCCCTTTGTCATCCCTGTTTCAATAAATCCAGGAGCGATAGAGTTAACTCGTATCCCATAAGGAGCTAATTCTAATGAAGCGGTACGAGTCAGTTGATTAACCGCACCTTTAGTTGCACAATAAGCCCCTGCCCCCTTAAAACCGACTTGCCCTAAAATAGAAGCCATATTAATAATAGACCCTTTGATGTTCTTTTCCTTCATATAGGCAGATGCACCACGAATACCATAAAAGACGCCATTCAAATTAACAGCCAATACCTTTTCCCAAACATCATCATCCATACTAGATATTTCTCCCGTTAGCCCGATTCCAGCATTATTAACAATAATGTCTAATTTTCCAAATTCGGAAACAGCCAAATCTACTAATTCTTTAATCTCTTCATTTTTTGAAGTATCTGCTTTTTTAAAAATTGTATTCGGCAATAACTCCTCTGGATAAGGATTAATATCCGAAAAAACAACACTAGCACCTTCCTTAACAAACATCTCAGCAATGGCCTTGCCAATACCAGAAGAAGCTCCCGTTACTATAGCCACCTTATTTTGAAGTCTCATAACCTTTAATTTTTATACTAATTATTATTTTTTAAGACTATCTCCCTTCTGGCATTTACCCATATAAAAATCTTCATCCAAACACACTGATCCATCGCTAAAAATACATTTTGCGTTTTCTTCTGCTAAAGTACTACCCCCAGACCAAGCACAAAAGTTTTGTGCAATAGTGTCGTAGCCCGTAGTCTTTCTTCCTCCTATGGGACAATCCCCCCTCATCATCGCCCACTTTTCACAAGCACGGTTATCATCAAAATAACACAAAGCGTATTCGCTTCCGTCTGGTTTCTTTTCTATTTTCAAAGTCCCTCCATTATCTTTACAATAGACACTTGCAGGATTAACAATATTTGAACTACTTTGAGGAATATTTACTACCTGATCCTTTGGCTTATCCTGGGACTGATACCAATACAAAAAAATGCCGACAATAATTATTAAAACTGTAACGACAAACGAAATTTTTTTATTCATAAATTTTTTGTTAATCATTATTTTTATCCTATTATTTATTATGGTAATCATACCATTACGGCTAAAATATAACAAAGAAAGATTCTCTCCAGTATGTCGAAGTTGGGCTTCGTTATATTAGAACATAAAATGAGGAATCGTGCTGTGAGGTCCGACCTCAGGTCGGACCTCGTCGTCCGGAACATTCCGTCGTTCGAATCCCTCCTTCTCCGTTTCTTCCAATAAAAAAGACACCCTTTGGGTGTCTATTTTATTGGCGGAGAAGGAGGGATTCGAACCCTCGGTGCGTTTCCGCACACAGTCTTTCCAGGACTGCCAGTTAAACCACTCTTGCACCTCTCCATATTTTAAAGGCTAGCGATTAAGCTAGCCTGAATTTTATTTCCCGTACAATTCTTTCTCTACTTGCTCCACATTCATATTTTTCAATGCAGCAATTCTTTCCTCCACTGGCGGATGCGTCATAAATAATTTACTAAACCAGTTAGCCGCCCTATCTCCTCTTAATGGAGATTCTATATATAAGTGAGCAGTGGCAGTACTGACGTCTTGCATTTCGTGCGGATCAACTGCAATTTTCTGAAGTGCACTTGCTAATCCTTCTGGGTATCTAGTTATAAGAGCACCAGAAGCATCAGCTAAAAATTCACGCTTACGAGAAATAGATAGTTGGATAATAGTAGCAGCGATAGGAGCAAGAATAATTGCGGCTATTCCTAAAATAAGCATCAGGGGATTTCTGTCTTTATTGTCGCTATTTCCCCCCCAAAACATACTACGCAACATAAAGTCCGAAGCAATAGAAATTAATCCAGCCATAACAACCACTACTGTTTGCAAAAGCATATCCTTGTTTCTGATATGGGATAATTCATGAGCCAACACCCCCTCCAGTTCGCTTCTTTGCAATCTTTGGAGTAGCCCCCTTGTAACCGCAACCACAGCATGCTTCTCATCTCTTCCCGTTGCAAAAGCATTTGGTTGCTCCTCGTCTATTATATATATTTTTGGAACTGGCAAGCCTACTGTTATACATAAATTTTCTACCACTCTATATAATTCTGGATTATCTTTCGCAGAAATTTCTTGTGCATTGGACATAGATAAAACTAATTTGTCAGAAAACCAATATGAACCAACGCTTGATAAAATACTAATAATAACGGCAATATAAAGAATTGCTGAATCGTTATAAACATAAGAAAAAACCCAACCAAATAAGATAACCAACACGAAAAACCCAGCCATTAGAGACCAAGTTTTCCAAATATTGCTTTGTTGTTGAGTGTAAAGAGTAGCCATACTTTAATCAAAGCTT
>JALNZJ010000105.1 GCA_023229485.1 bacterium
TATCCTGCAACAGGAGTAATACCATACTTAGTTTGGAATTTTTTTACAGCAGCCTTAGTTGCATTTCCGAAATAAGTGGTTTCGTTTCCTGCTGAACCAACGCCTGAAGCTGCTACCTGAGTAGCTGGATCAGAGTTTAAAAATACTTGAAGATATTTAACTTCATCACCTCTTGATGCTAAAGTTAAATTCTTTGTGAAGGTAAAACCTGTTGGAATTGAACCGAAAGAAGCAACAGGAGTTGTTGTGGTTGTTGTAGTTGTAGTAGTTGATAAACCACTAATCAATGACATCAAACCAGCTTGGTCGCATTCACCTAAAGTCTGAAGTGTGCAAGCTGCAAAAACAGGACTTACAAAAACAGACAAAGCGAATACTGCGGATGCGAAAATACTAATTTGTTTTTTTGTATTCATTTTTGTTTTTATTTATTTTTCCAAAATTTTAGAAATAGTATTGAATAGATTGCTTCGTCGCTTGCTTTCGCATGCTCCTCGCAATGATAAACAATAATATTTTTAAGTCTAAAATATTTGGGTTTTGGCTTATTCCCTATTTTGAAATTTGGGAGAGCCAAAGTTTTTCAAATCATTTTTTATTATTCAGCCAGTATGTCAACCAATTACTTTCCCCCTACTGCTCTCTCTGTCACTCTGCTTTGCCTTCAGCAAAACAGAATAACAGAAATTGAATTTTGTATAGATTCCCGCTTATGCGAGAATGACACAATACAAAATAAAATTTCTTTAGAACAGTGAGAAAAGCAACCAGACAGCTGCCGTTGCAACCATATCCCATCATTTCAAGCCCAAGGTTAACATCTTTTAGATTCCCGCCTTCGCGAGAATGACATCATCGTTTAGATTCCCTTCTTCAAGGAAATAAAAATAACAAGAAGAATGGGAACATTAAAAGATATTAAACTTGGACTTGAAACTCAAGGAACAGATACGCAACTATTTTCTAACAAAATCAAGTATTCGCAATCAGTATTTACCTATTTCTCCGTTTATAGCCAAAGAAATAGGCAAATATTGATGGCCAATGATATTAAATTTTGGAAAGGAACGTATTTAGATTCCCGCCTACGCCCCTCCAAAGGCGGTCGAGCGGGAATGACAGCGAGGGAAACTGGGAATGACAAACATTCAACCTCGATATCAACAAGTAACTTATTAATTTACAGAAGGTTGAATTTTGTACAACTCCTCTAATGCTTCGCCGTATTTCTTCACATCAAAAAAATCCTTAGCCTTCTTAAGAATCACTTTTTTCTCGTCAGTTAAATTTTTTTCATTGCTTTCAATTTCGTTGATTTCATTTTCTGCTATCACCTGATAAAACTCCTGTACTACTGGCTCCGTTTCATTCATTATAACAGCATTAGAATTCTTTTCAAGTGTTTTAACTTTTGCAACGACGGTTCCAGCAAACCTTGCTTTTTGATCAGCTGGTAGTGATTTCAATTTTTCTGAAGCATCGGCCAATATCTTTTTTGTTTCAACTTGCGACTCTCCGTTTTCTTTACTTTCAGCAATCAATTCGTCTATCTTTAATTCTGTATCCTCAATAACAGCTAACAACTTTTCTTCTGGTGTTGCAACTTCTTCAATCTTTGTTCCAGTAATAACACTAGCTAATTGAGCCAAATTATTACCATAAGAACCATTAACAAGGATAATTGTACCAAACAACAAACAAATCAAAAAAGAATACGCTAAGGCCAATTTTGGACGATTAAAGGCAATACCAAATGACTTAATAACAACATCTCTTAAGCTAGTAGAAGGTTCTTCTTCAAAAGTTTTTGAAACAATATTTTGTTTAGAAAAACTAACCCAGTCACTATTGGGTTTTATCTTTTTCATTGATTCAAGCTTTTTTATAACCTTGTATTCGTTCATTTTTAACATTATTTATTGCTGTCTAAAGATGAAGACGTTGAGAACACAAAAGTGTTACAGTTGGTTTAGTGATTAGAGACTAGTAATTGGAACTAGTTACTTAGGTTATTAACTTTCTAATATCTGACGAAGTTGCTTCATTCCCCTAGAAATAATAACCCTTGCGGCCCCCTGAGACTTCCCTAGCGACTTAGCAACCTCAATTATGGGTTCTTGCTCTACATAGTACAAATGAACTGCCTGACGATACTCTTCTTTCATTTTATCCATTGCACATGTAACCGCTGCATATTCCTCTTTTATTTGAGCATCGTTATGTATATTTTGCTTTTTATCTTCCAATGTACTCACAATACTATCTATATTGGTGTTTCTTTTTTCTTTATCGTGAGCCCTATAGTAATCAATAATTATGTTCCTAGCTAATTTAAACAAAAAAGCAGAAGGATTTTTCACCTCTTTATTCAAAGATATTTGCTTCCAAAGACGTGTAAAGACCTCAGAAGTCAGATCCTGGGCAATAGATTCTGAGCTTACTTTAAAATAAATAAAACGATAAATACGTTCTAGATATTCTTCGTAAAGCTGTGAAAAAAATTGTTCTTTGTATTTTTGTTGTTCAATCATATATTAGCACTAAACTTTCTCTCAGTAATTTAATAGTTTTTCGATAGATTTACAATCCTAACTAATCTATATCCCACATCATCACATCTTTAACGGAACAACACAAACTAATTTTCAAGAAAACAACAATAAAATCTAAAAACACACATTTAAATGTTTACTTTAATATACGTGATTAAGCTCATAAAAGGTTGATTTTCCACTCCCTTTTGAAACAATAATACTCTTATCCTTTAATTCTTTTATCTCCCTCCTAATAGATCGCTCACTGGTATCTTCAAAATGTTGGCTAATTTGACTAGCTTTTAAAAATCCTTTGTTTTGCAATATCTCAAGTGTTTTTAATTGAATACTTGATAATTCTTCATAATCAATAACAACATCTGATTTTATTGCATCCATATCCATATTCTTTTCTTTTTTTTCTCCTCCTTGTGGTAATACATCAACAGACACCTTTTCAATCTTTTTTATTTTTACCTCTTTTGCTCTCGCCTTTTCTA
>JALNZJ010000009.1 GCA_023229485.1 bacterium
TTTTCATAGCCACTAATTTCTTTTATATTGTCTTTATAAATAAGCACAGTTGCCCAACCGCCAGCACCCGGATTGCCAGAGCACGCACCATCAGTATATATTTCTACTAATTTCATATTTACTCCACAATACTTTTAATTCAAACTTTTATTAATACTTACATTATAACTGCATACGCAATAAAAATCAACTTATTTATTTTTAAATAGTTGACATAATTGAGTAATTTATATATACTATAAAGGCTAAATTATAGGTCAAACATACAAAATAGTATGGCTAGGTATAGGGGGGTAGCTCAATGGTAGAGTCGCAGTCTCCAAAACTGTTGGTTGCGTGTTCGAGTCGCGTCTCCCCTGCCACAAAATATAAAAGATTTACACTAATGTAAATCTTTTTTTTAGTGATGAGTGAATAATGAATAGTGAAGAATTGTTGGTCGCTTTCGCTCCGATAGTTTAAATTTAATAGTTTTTTAATTTATTATCTACTGCGATTTTTTTCAATATATCTGTTAATATTTGGGTAAGACGCGAATTGCTGGTATAATCCGCAGGAGCAATATAATTAACCCGCTTATCATTAAAAATACGCTCAGCTTCTAATTTTGCTTTATCTTTTTCGGGATCATAAACACAAATGCTTATGCCACCTTTATCTTTAATAACTTTCATACAAGGAACATCAGTAAACCCGTCGCCAATATAAATCATTCTTTCGTAAGATAATAATAAATTTTTATTTGCTATATACTCATTAACTTCATTTTTATTATACAAATTGTCTAATCTATTCTTGCGAATTCTAAAAACATACTGGGTTTTGGTTGTAAAATTAACTGCTTGTGCTGGCCATATTGCTTCGCCATTCTCATCATACGCAAACGACGACGCAAAAATACGAGTAAATTTATTAGCGATTGAAGTTCCTTCAATAATTTCTTTAAGTCCTGATGAAATAATATAATGTTCTAACTCAATACCTATTGAAAGAGCAATCTTGTTAATTCGCTCAAAATATGTATCAATGCCTTTAAAAAACTGAACTGATTTACCTTGTTCTTTCATAATGTCATAGGTTAGCGGGATATGTTTAAGATGTGCAAAATATAAAATAGTGTACATATAAACAAGAGTTCCGTCCATGTTGTGCTTAATACCAAGGTCATTACAGTGTGCCCAAAAATCTTCTTTATTCATACCCAGAGTGTCAAATAGCGAATATTCCTGCATATAATTTGGCGATAAAGTTTCATCAAAGTCATACATAAAAGCAACTTTAATTAATTCCATAAATTTCCCTCGTTTAAAATCTATTTAAATATTATCATATAAATTGTAAAATTACAATATTTATTGTGTAAAAGTCTTTAATGTAATATTTTAAGAATTTTATAAAAATATCCTAAAAATCGCATAAAGCGTTTTTTACAAACTATTTAATAGGATTAATAACTTTTTCGCCAAAAAACGGAACAAGTACTTCTGGCACAATAATCGAGCCATCTTTCTGCTGATATTGTTCTACAATTGCTGGTATAATACGGCTTGTTGCAAGCCCTGAACCATTAAGCGTATGGACAAATTCAGTTTTGCCAGTAACAAAATTTCGATATTTGGTATTAGTTCGGCGTGCTTGATAATCGTTTGCATTGGATACTGAACTTACTTCTTTATAAATATTCATACTTGGTATCCAAACTTCTATGTCATAAGTTCTTGCCATACTTGCACTGCAATCTCCCGCAGCAAGTTTACTCGTTCTAAAATGAAGACCTAGTTTTTTAACTAAACTTTCAGCCTTTCCAACTAATTCTTCAAATGCTTTCATAGAATTTTCTGGGGTTGTATACTGTACCATTTCAACTTTATTAAATTGATGACCTCTAATCATACCTCGTTCTTCTGTTCTATAACTTCCCGCTTCTTTACGATAGCATGGCGTGTAACTAAAATATTTTTTTGGTAATTCATTTTCCGACAGAATTTCACCGCTGTGTAAATTTACAAGTGCGGTTTCGGCTGTGGGAAGCATAAACTTTTGTGATTCGCCTTCATCATCATTAATCCAATATACTTCATCGCTAAATTTGGGGAATTGACCAGCCCCGTATCCGCAATTATAACTAAGCATATGCGGAACAAGCATAAATTTATAGTTATCTTTAAGATGTTCAGAAATAAAATAATTTAAAATAGCCCATTCAAGCCTAGCACCGACATCACAATAAATCCAGTAACCGCTACCGGCTAGTTTTGAACCTCGCTTATAATCTATAATTCCATTCAGTTCACATAATTCAGTATGATTTTTAATAGTAAAATCAAAATTGGGTTTGGTTCCAAATTCTTTAATTACAACATTATTTTCTTTACCACCTGCTAATAAATCTTCATCTGGTGTATTAGGAAGATAATTTAAAAATGATTGAATTTTATCATTAAATTCTTTTAACTTAATGTCATTATCAGAAATTTGCTGACCTATTACTTTCATTTCATCATAAATAGATTGCACATTTTGTCCACTCTTTTTGAGCAAAGGTATACTTTCTGATACTTTATTGCGCCTTGCTCTTAAATCATCGTTAATCTTGTTAAGTTCTCTATATTGCTTATCCATAGATAACAATTCATTAAAATTAACATCATATTCTTTTTTTGCTAGTGCTTTTATTATTTTTTCTGGATTAGTTCTAATTAAATTAATATCTAACATAAAAATGTCCTACCTTTACTATATAAAATAATATCACTATTCTATATTATTTGCAAGTTAAAAACAGCGTGTTTGTCTTAAAATTGCAAACAAACAGCCACACTGTTTTTAGTGTGGCATAAATGCTTAATTAGAACCAGTTTTTTTAGATACTATGGACATTACAATAGCAAACGCAAGGAATATTACTCCAAATATAATAAGAGTGTTTATAGATAATATGGATTGCCAGAACGTTTTAACTGCTTTTTCGGGATTTACCGTAATAGTTTCTTCGGCATATATATCAGGGTCAGTAATAATGTATGCCTTTACAACATAATCCTTTGCACCATCTAATGGTGTAAATGCAAATGTTGCCCCAGTTACAAACTGGTCAACGCTATTTACTGACCAACCAATTAAATCAATATCACCACTGTCTATTTCGGCTGTAAAAATTACCTCAGTTTCAAGTCCAATAAATTGCGATTTAGAACCACTTACGGTAAGTGTTATATTATTAGTAGCAAGTCTGCTTGTTATTGATAATCTCGGACTTTCAACTGTTTCCACCTTACTGTAAATTTCATATGTGCCTTCATTTACAAACTTTACACTTATTCTATAACCAGTTTCACTGCATAGTTCATTAAGTGTAGGGGAATATGCGGTGGCGGGCGAAATCCAAGTAACTCCGGGTACAAAAAGTGTTACGCGTGTACTGTAATCAATATTTTCCTTATAACTTTCAGCGATTGTTGCTTTAAATGTTAATAATACTTCATAATTTACAATAGGGGTTAATGAACTTGCCTCAACTGACAATATAGTATTGCCAGAATTAATTTCCATTGCACCATAATCCACATTTAAAGTAATCAAATTACTTTCTACGGTTTCATTGCCAAGCACAACAGCATAGATGCTTAATGAAGCGATTTCAGCATCTGCGACAGTGACTTTATAATTTAAAGTTGCAATTCCTTGTAAGTCAACTGTAATTGCGATGGCTTGAATAACCAAATTTAATCCAGTAACAGAATTTCTAAGTGCTATTTTTGTTTTTGGGTCAATAGAATTGATGTCAGTAGTAAATATAACGGCTGAGAATACAATCGTTTCGCCCGATTTTACAAGAGTCCCACTGCCCATATATTCTAAGTTGAGACCTTCAATAGCCTTATAACCTACTTTAAATGCAACATTATTAGAATAAACCGCATCATTGCCTTTAACATACGCTGTAATATTGACCTGTGGGACATTTCCGGTTAACAAAATATGTTCAAATGTAACAGTACTACCTATAATTTCACTAAGAACAGGGGTTACAAATAAATATTCATCACCAAAGTTTGTGCCAGATTGTCTTAATTCTATAACAGTATTAGGATTTACAAATTCAATATCCTCAGCCGAAATTAGCATAATGTATTCTACTGTTTCGCCCACTTTAATCGTGTCTTGGTCTGTAATTAAAATCCCGTTGTATCTGGCTTCCAGAGTTAAATTAGAAGATACTAATGATAGATATTCAACATTAATCAATAATTCGTTGCTTTCTATCGGGACATCTGCTGTGCTAGGCATTGCCCTAACTTTAAGATGTGCCGTGCCCATAGTAGCATCGGCTAGTGTAGTTAAATAAGCAAACTCTACTATGTAAACGCCTAATTCTTCATTATAAATTGCTTCGGAACAAATTGCATCAGAAAGCATTACAATTACCCAATCTGTGCCATTAAAACGCAATAATTCTATAATTGTTGCTGGATTAATGTAATTAATATTTTGCACCGAAATATTTACAGTAAGATTAATTTCAGTATTTACGAGCACTGGATTTGAGCCGTTATATTCTAAAAACAAAGATTCAACATCAGAGTATTTTACAGTAACATTAATTGGGTCTTCAATTAGATAAATGTCATATCCATCTGTTCCATTACTTACTCCGGCGGAGGCATATACTACAAGTTCCCCGTTACTAAAATCTTCGATGCTAACATTATTATAAGTAAGCACAATAAACGATTCTGTTAAACTCGTTACACTATCTTTAAATGCAAGTGCATTAATAATTGACCACTCATAACTATATCTAGAAATAGTAATTATAGTTGATGGGTCTAAATTAGCAAGAGCAGATTCAAATGTTAATGTTACCTTAAAACTAAGTGGCTTACCTAAAATTGCGTATTGACCAATCGTTTCAAGCACCATATCGGTAATGCGTGCGTATCTCACGCTTAAATCAACATCTTGTGATTTTGCACCTATATAAAAATGTGCAACATAATTTGCAATTTCCGCACGCTTAAATGTGAATGTAATTATTCCATTATTATTTGCGCGAACTAAAAATGACATTGAATAATCCGGCGTACCGCCTAAATTACCCTCAGGAAATTCTACCGTTTTTCTATACAATACCATAAATACAGAATTTTCTACTGCATCGGGATCAATCCATTCATAACCATATACAGTAACACTAAAAGTAATATTTTCATTAATAATCGCTTCAATACTATCAGAAGGATTTACAGATATATAAACTCGCTCATCATCAGGAGTCGCATATGTTACGGCGAGTGAAATTGCATCTCGTTTAGTTTGTGCAGTTCCAATTATATCTTCTATTAAATAATTGCCAATTCCGCCAGTATCTATTGTAGGAGTTAAACTAAATTCATCATAATTAAAATCAGTATCAATATCAATTAAATTAATAATTTCGGGATCAGAAAGACCTTCAAATAAATCTATATATATTTCTGTAAAAGTTACCACTCCTAACGGATTAGTAACTGAAATTGTAAATACTGTACCGGGTGCTAAATAATTTGCATTAACAATAACCGCCCTATAAACTTGTTCTTGTCCAAGCGTGCAAGCATCAGTATCAATATCCTCATAAATTGTTGTTTCTTCGTTATATGCCTGTAATTTAATACCTATGATAGCATCATCGGGGTCTGCATAAGCAAATGACATATTTTCTGAATCGTTTACTTCGGTATGATCAACTACTTCAACATAGAACATAACCGTGCTACACCACGCATCTGATGGTTTTACCTTATACCAAAATCCAATTTCGTTTGAATTAATTGCATCGGGTACAGTAGTAGAATTTATAGTAATTCGGGTTAAATCAATTTCACCCGCCAAACTATATAGTCTAACATTTAATTGTGTGTTTTGGGCTATATAAGTATAATCTACACTAATATCAATTCTAATATAAATATCCATGCCTGCCCTTGCAGGCGAAGAATCTGGCATATAAATGTTAAGCGATGTAATTTCGGAATATTCAACATAAACTATAATCGAATCTGTTTCAATAAAGTCTAATTCCGTTTTATATACATAACCTTGAATTGTAATTGAGGGCACATCAAACCCTAGTGCTTTATATGTAAATACTATGCTTGCATTTGTTGTATCAATTACCACCATGTCTGCATAAGTAAGCGTTAAAGTTTGAATAATAGGAGCAATACCGCTCGCACGAGTAATTGTTAGTTTGAATAATGTTGTTGGATCTATGTCTATTACACTTAATGAGGTAATTTCTAAAATAAATTCTATGTCAGTTCCTGCCACAACTGCTGTGGCACCACCATTATAAACTAATTCGGCAGTATCCACAGTTGCATAAATAACATTTAGTATAGCAGGCGGATTTGTTGTTTTAATAACTCCCTCTAATAATCCTGTTTCTTCGTTCAGCATCTGTTCGCCTATTGAAGCACTTATTGTATACTCGCCCACTATATTGCTGGTCACCAATAATGTATAAGCATCAATATTTTTTAAAAACTCACTTATTGTTGTAGTCGTATTACTAATAACAGGACCATCTATATTAAATCTTACTTCATAGTTATCACTCATAAACTCAGCACCAGTAATAGTAACTATAAATGAGCGAGGCGAATTTGAAGGATATGCCTCATCAGTTAGAGGGTCAATTCCTATTAAAATATAGTCATCGGAAGCATCAGCGTAATCTACATTTAATACAGCAGTGGCAATTTTGTTTGATAATCCATCTAAATCATAAAGATTACCTATAATTGAATTTATAGTGTATTGACCAACAATTCGTTCTGTCGGATTTAATATAAATATATTTGATGCATAATAAATACCACCTACATTTGTAAATGTAAAGTTTTCAATAAGCATAGTTTGCTGAATTAATAATGTAGAATTTGGAGATGGGGTATATGTTTTTAAATAAATTTTTGTTTGCGGGTCTAAGTAATCACCATTCATAATTTCAACAGTAAATTCTACTTCGCCACCTAAATGAACACTTGTTTCTAATGGAGTTATGGTTATGTTTAGTAATCCATTATCATTATCAGGGTCAATATAATCCGCTGTAAGAACATAGGTGTTGCTTGTTACTCCATCGATCTCGGAACTAATAGCATAAACACTTAGTGTGCCTAGTGTGGCATCTTGTGGTAACACTCGGTATGAAAATGTTAAGGCTGAACCTGTAACCGCTTGGAATTCCAAACTAATGTCAGTACCCATTATCTTATAAAGTGTAATAATTGTGGTAGGATTAATAGTTGTATAATCTTTGCCATCGGGATAAATTATAGCAATATTAAATGTAATATCACTACCTGCTCTAACCGTGCTAGAACCTGTGTAAGTAACCTGTAATTGTGATATTTTTACATATTCTACATTTAAGGTAAATGTGCTTGTACAAGTTACTGTTTCATCTACTGAGTTGTCGCCTAAAAGCACACTAGCAAAAACCTCTAATGCACCGTAATCGTTTTGCAATAGTTTATATGAAATAGATAATTCACCAATAATGGTATCTCCCGAAGTTATAACTTGAATAGGCTCACCAAGTTTAACAATTACTGAGTCTACATATTTATAAAGTTGTACCTTTGTAAGCGGATTAATGCTATTAATAGAGCCATCAGCAGTTATAAATAGATTAAATTGCACGATATCGGCAATATAAGCAGTACTGCCCGAAGAAATAACACTTCCGGCTATGACAGCACTAACAATAGATACATCGGTCACAGAAGCAAATGCAACGCTTAAACTAACTTGTGCTGTGCTACTTAATATCTCACTAAATTGACCTAATTCATTAAGTTTTACCGCTGTAACTTTAACTGTAAATGTTCCAATTGCAAGCGGAGTAAACCCGAAAGTTGTATAACCGGAAGTTTCTAAATCTATTTCGGGTAATAAATCCGATACAAGTTTTGTTTCATAGCCTACTAAACTATTTGCAGAATTAAATACTTCAAACTTTATAATAGTGTTAGGGTCAAGGTATTCAAAATTAGGTACAGTAGCAATAAATATTTTTTCGGTATTAATAATACCGGTATAAGTATCATCTTGTGATACTAAACTTATGCCTAAATCAGCAGGATTTGCATATATAACAGTTAGCGTTGCAAAATTCATTGCAGAGCCAACAGTAACCTCAGGTCGTAATACTACAAATCCGTTTTCATAATCAGGCGTATACGTAAATGTAAATACTGCATTTGTTCCAACAACGGTGCCGGTAGAAAGTGCCACGGTTTCTGTGTAGGTTATAGCAATAGGTAGTGTTGTACCATCAGAAACATTGTATTTTTTTGATACATCAAATTGCACTTCTAGACTTTGGTCAAACATTTCATAATCTAAAATAGTAACAGTGAAATCAATTGAAAATCCTATTTTAACCGAACTATCTGCGGGTGAAATTTGAATTTTATCATTTGTTATTTCGGCACTTGTTACATCAAGTTCAATAACTACTGATGTCGTTGTTTGTTCCAAATTATTTATAGTAAGAATTGCTATAAAGTAAATTATTCCATTTGTGCGGTCAGTTGATGTTACTGTATATTTTGATGCAAAAGGTACTGTAATTGCAGTAATCTTATCTTGCGATACACGAGTTATTGTTGTATAGGCATCAAACTCATCAGGCTTTGTAATTTTATATAATCTTAGATATGAATTAGGGTTTATTGCTGTTATATCAATAGTTTCATCAACAGAAGATGTAAATGATATTTCGCTACCAACTTGAACAGGCTCAGCATCGTTGCAAACCAGCGCAATTACAGTAATTGGTACATAGCCTACCGAAAGCATAAACGAATTACTTACTGGGGTTGATTGACTTGTTCCGTCCATTATTACAGCATAAACTGTAATTACATCATAATCTTCTTGCTGTACTATATATGTAAATGTGATTTTATTTACATCTATTAAATTCAAGATATTTAGATAATCCGATAAATAAATATCTCTGGTATTATTAAAAATTCTAATTGTAGTATTTGGATTTATATTACTTAAATTATTTGTCGCTGTAACAGTAATACTATATTCAATTTCAGTTCCGATAAATACAACATCACCTTCATCATAATTTGTACCGGCTGGAAATTCTTTTGCAGATAAAACTAAACTGCTAACAGTGTCATAAACCACTATTAATTCAGTAATTTCGGTTTCAAATGGAATATTGTTTAAATCATCTGTTAATTCCATAGTTATAGCATAAGTTCCAACCGATAAAGGAGTATAAGCAGTAAACGAAGCGGAACCATCTGTTAAATTTATTGATACCGTTTCTTCATACATTAAAGTTGCATCTTCATCGGTAATAACCATTCTTATTTTTGAGCCAGATTGTAATTGTATAACTGGGGTTACAACTACAGAATAAGTTTCTGAAAAACCTAATATTATAGTAGAATTCAAAGGTGTTATTGCAATATCAAAATCACCCACATTAACTCTTAAATGTGCGGTTTTGCCGTTTAGCGTAGCAGTTTCTAAATAAAAGTCTATCTTATATTCGCCTGTGTTATTATATCCAAAACTTACCGGTGTAAAGTCATCAAGCAAATAAGTAGTTCCGGAGAATGCCCCACCATTAATATTAACATTACCAACTACAAAAGAACTATCGGTATCATCATCGGGTGTTGCATCATCAAGAAAGTAACCTACAATATGTAAAATATAATCGCTACCCACAAAATATTCAATATTACTTATTGTAACAGTGTAATCTTTACTTTCGCTTTGTGTCATACTTGCATTTACTGGTGCCACAGTGATATTTGCATAGGAAGCAACAGCATAAGTTATATCAATTGCTATGTCATCACTAGTCGTACGGGTATCAATACTTTCATCAGGCTTTATAATTCTTGTACTAAACAAATACGTTTTACCAATATCGGAAGCAACTGTTTGATAACTAAATTCGTAAGTACCAACCGCGTCCGCAGTAATTTCAGTAGTATTAAGTACTGTAATAATACTATTATATGTGTAGTAGAATTGAATACTAAAATCAGGCTCCAAAGTATTATAATCTTCGCTAAATGAAGCGGAAAATTCTAATAAAGTGTTAGCACTAACAATACTGTCATTTTCTGTTTCTAGTGCAATATTTGAAATATAAGCATATTCTACAACTAATATAATTGTAGAAGTGCTAATTGTACCAGACTTTGCATAAATTGTAAATCCTGCTTTATCGGTAGCAACCAAAGTATAAACCAAATCAAATGAATTTTCGCTTGCAATACTTATATCGGTAAACGAATAACCCGTTAGTTGTGGCTCTATTGACCTTATCATTTCTAATATAACGGAAGGATTTAAATTATTTACACTGTTATCGTTACTTATTGTAAGCACTGCATTAAATGTAACCGTTTCGCCAACTTCTACTGTCAAACTAGAACCGGCGTAAACTGTACCTAAATTTCCAGTTGCCGAAAACATAATTCCTAAAACTTGGGCATAACTAACTGCTATGGTAACTTCGTCTAATTTTGAACCAGATACATCTGTTATGTTTGCTTGCACAGTTTTATTGCCTACTTCGGTAGCGGTAAATGTTACTGCAAAATTATTTTCCGCTAGTACTGCTTGACTAATTAATATTGTAGTATCAAGCACATTAAGAACTATATTTTGTGTCGGGTCTAAATATTGCCAGCCCGTAACTGTTACCGTAAATTCTTTTTCTATACCAATTTCTGCATATTCATTGTTTGTAGAAATTGTTATATCAATGCAATCATCATTAACTACTGCATAATTTACTGTATAAATCAACTCGCTACTTATAACATCTAAATTTGTTTTAGTATTTTCTATACGAATATAAACTGAATAATCATCTGTGGTATGTCCACTTCTTATAATTTCGGGAGTAAATGCAAAGTTTAGCGTGCATACATCGCCTATCGTAGTGCCGTTACTTAAACTTAGTGTGCTTACTGGTACTGTAACAGACTCCGAAAGCGGATCAGTTACACTAAACAATATATTTTCAAGTGGGTTAACATAAGTAATTCCGCTAACTGTAACTATAAAGTTTTGTTCTGAGCCTAATCTATTGGTGTTTAATGCATCAGATGTAATATCAATTGTAACATTATCAAGTGTTTCATAATCGGTATCAAGTAATAAATTATCTGCACTACTAATTTGTGGACTACTGCTTACAACTATTGCTTCAAGTGCAATCTCGCCAGTTAAAGCATCAGTCATTGTAATAGTATAACTAAATGTTCCCGTTAACCCATTAGAAATAGGCACATTAGCAGTTAAAGCCGAGCCAGTGCCAAAATTTATAAGTTGAATATAATCATAGTGTGTTTCTATTACATCTTCTATCCCTAAAATCGTGTAATCAATAGTTACTGTGTGTCCAGCGCGTGCTGGTACATCACCACTATATGTTAAAACTATATCGGTTATATCTTTATAACTTACTGCAAAATTTAAATCAGCAAATTCACTTGTGCTAAATTCTGCAAGAATTCTTATACTTCCGATATCGGCATCATCTGGTAATGTTGTATAACTAGAAAATGTAATTTTGGTCGCATTTGGATCCACCGCCAAAACTGCGGAGATTGCTTTTGTATCAATAGTAACCGTGCGTGTATCATTAGATAAAACAATATTTAAACTCGGGTCTAAATATTTTATAGGCATACCGTTATTTACTGTTACATAAAAATACAAAATCGTATTGACATTTACACCATAGCCCGTAATAACATCGGTATAAGTTTCATCGGTATAAACAAGTGACATGGTATTAATAGTTGCCCAACTAGTAGTTACGGAAAGTATTTGCGCATCTAATGTACGCCCCTCAATATTTGCGGAAATTGTATACGTGCCGGCTGTATCAAATGTATAAGAATAAGCCACATTTTGAGCGATTATTTTTGTATCATTTGAAGATAATGTATCATTTAAACTATCTTTAATAGTAAAATAAACTAATAAGTCTGGATTTAAAAGAGCATAATCCGGAATATTTACAATAAATGTTTGTTCTACACCAACAGTTGCAGTATTTGGCGAAAGATTAATATCAACATTCGGCGACACATATGTAACTTCAATAGTTGCGGTATCGGTATTTTGAACCGCACTGTTATAAACTATATCGGCATTAAAATAATAACTATCGCTTGCCCATGGATATCCAAATTGACCTACTTGGTTTATCGTG
>JALNZJ010000106.1 GCA_023229485.1 bacterium
CCAGGATGTTATAAACGGAATATTGATTGCAATAACTGAAATTAATGCGAAGAAGGCTTATCTTTACCTAAGAAGTGATTATTATTTAAAATATAAGACTGTTTTGCTTTCTTTAATCGGCAATAAGCCAATTGTTGTTTTTGAGGAACCGAGCGTTGGGTATATAGGAGGCGAAGAAACTACTATCTGTGAAATAATAGAGGGGAGGCCTGCGATACCTAGAATAAAACCCCCATATTTGACCGAAAATGGCCTTTTTGGCAGGCCAACTTTGATAAACAACGTAGAAACCTTTTATATAGTGAGTAGAATCTCAAAAGGGGAATATAGCGGTGAAAAGTTTTATTCATTATCGGGAGATATAAAAAATGAAGGAGTTTTTATTCTTCCAGAAGATACAAGTATCGAAAAAATTTTAAAGCAAACTGGGAATTATCCTGATTTTGAGTTTTTTGTTCAAGTTGGTGGCGGAGCTTCTGGTGAGTTTTTATTGTCGAGTGAAATTTCAATTCCTGTTTCTGGGATTGGTTCGATAATTGTTTTTAATAAAAAAGAAACCGATATTTATTTTTTAATTGAAAAAATAATGGAATTTTTCCATAAGGGGAATTGTGATAAATGTGTTCCTTGCCGTGAGGGTACTTTTGTTATTTATGAAATGATGAAGGATAAGATAATTGATTATAAAAGGATGAATGAGATAATATATAGTTTAGAAAATTCGAGTTTTTGTGCCTTAGGAAAAAATATAATTATTCCTTTAAAGAGTATTTTAACAAAATTATTAAATGACGAAAAAAATCAAGTTTAAAATAGACAATAGAGAAGTTGAAGGAGTTGCTCAAGAAACGATAATGACTGTTGCGAATCGAAATAATATTAAAATACTTGGGTTGTGCTATTGTCCTGATCTTAAGCCAGAGTCTAGTTGTCGGCTCTGTTTGGTTTCTATAATTGGGCGAAAAGGTTTTTTTGCTTCATGTAATACTAAGATTGAGGAAGGGATGGAGGTGATAACGGCGTCTGAGGAGATAGAAAAAATCAGGAAGATAAATTTCGAATTGATTTCTGCGAATCATTTAAAAGATTGTAGTAATTGCAGAAGAAAAAGATATTGTCGACTTTTGAAGATCGGAAAGGACTATGAAATTAAGAAAATAAACAAAGATAAGAAGATTGTTGATTGTGAAAAATATCAATTTGGACCTGCAATAGTTTTTGATTCTGGTAAGTGTGTTAATTGTTATAATTGTGTTCAAGCTTGCAATAATCAAGGTGTTAGCTTTTTGAATATTGAAAAATTAAACGGATTTTCTAAAATTGTTCCTTGCTCGGGTGGACATAAAGATTGTGTTTATTGTGGACAATGCCTATCCCATTGTCCGAGTGGAGCCTTTAGTGAAGTTGATTCTATTTATGATGTTGAGCGTATCTTAGCGGATAAGGAGAATTATGTAGTATTTCAATTTTCTTCAATTATGCTTAAAAGCATCCAGCAGGAGCTTGGGCCGAAATGGAATATTAGTTTTCTTTCTCGTGCATTAAAATCGCTTGGAGGGAAAATGATTTTTGATACTTCTTTTGGGGTTGATATAATTCTTGAAAAAGAATCGAAAGAATTAATTGAACGGATGAATAAAGAAAATGGTAGTTGCTTATTCACTTCGCATTGTCCAGCATGGGTAAAGTATATTGAGTTTTATTCTCCTGAGTTTATCCCGAGCTTAAGTAGTAATAGATCGCCTCATATAATTTGGGGAGCATATGTTAAAAATTATTTAACAAAAGAAAGGAAAATCAATCCGAAAAAAATATTTGTAGTCTCAATTGCTCCTTGTACGTCAAAAAAATATGAGGTTTTACGACCTGAACTTAAAATTAATGATATTAGTCCAGTTGATTTTATATTAACCACTAATGAGGTTTGTCGATTAATCGAAAAAAATAAAAATATATTAAAAAGGATTGAAAAAGAGACCTTAGAAGATATATTTATTAAGAATGTGAGTGCGTATAATAGTAATGAGGGTATAGTTAGTTCGGGGGTAAAACTTTTTTATAAAAATAATACCGGAAAAGATTTACTTGAGTCACAATTTAAAAAAATAAGTGATATTGAGAACGGAAGTGAAATAAGCATTAATATGAACGGAAGACAAATAAATGTAGCAATCATTTATGGTCTTGCGTCTGCCAAGAAAGTATTAGAAAAATTAAAAATAAATCCTAAGGCTTATGATTATGTTGAAGTTATGGCATGCCCAAAAGGATGCTTAGGAGGAGGGGGGCAGCCAATTTGTGAGAATATGAATGATTGTGATTTGAAAGAAAGTGTCGATATTCATTATGATAATAATTTTATCCAAAAGATTACTAAAATGGGTGAGGAAAATATTGAAGAAATGTGTAAAACAAGCTATCGCGTAATGAAGGAAAAATTTAATTAAGTGATTATAAAATCTTGGAGGTAATGATTAATGAAAAGTTGATATTTTTGTTAATAAATAAGGGTTTTTAGTAAAAGTAATCTAACGAAAGTTAGTTTTATTTTGGGGATAAGTTACTTTTTGATTAGATAAATACAAGTTAGAATTACTACATAAAATTAACAATTTAAAGATAAATATGTATATAAAAGGTGTCGGGATGACGAAGTTTGATTATTCGACTAAGCCTTGGTGGGATATTGCCTATAGAGCAGCAATTGAAGCACTTAAGGATGCAAAAATTGGTATTGAAAGTATTGATGCAATTGTTTTTACTAGTATGTCTAGTGCAGCTGGAGGCGAACATCAGACTCATAAAGTATCTTTTTTATCCGAATTGTTTAAGACAAACGTACCAATTATTGAAATTGTTTCTGTCTGTGGTGGCGGGGGAGTTGCGTTGTGGACAGCCTTAAGAATGAAAGGTTTTAAGAATATTTTAGTGTTGGGCGCAGAAACATTTGCTGATAATAGAAGTGAAATTGTT
>JALNZJ010000107.1 GCA_023229485.1 bacterium
TTAAATCGTTATTTCCGTTACCTACTATTTTCATACTGCCATCAACATGAAGATTGCTTATTGCCTCGCCTGTCCTTATTCTTATTTTTCTATTATTCTTCTGTGCATCTGTGTACATGGCACCTATTCCATTGGCCCCCCAGTCTTCGTTAAAATCTTGTATCCTATCCGCGTCATCTTCATATACGTTTTTTTTATTCAAATTAACTGGATTGTCATAAAGAGAGCAGTTAAATTTTCTACGATAAGTAACCGTATCATAAGCGTAAGGGAAAGATAAGCTTGCCTGGCTAAATGAATATTTTTCTACTGCTTCCTGTTGAAGGTTTTGTATTTCCGCTCTTGAATATAATTCTAATCTTTTATCAGACATTAAAAATTTCTCTGTCTTTTCTAAGTCGGCTAATCTTTTTTCATAATAAATCCTAAATGACATTAACCTTTCTCTAACTGCCATGAGCGATGTTGTTTCAGCATTTCCCTTAACTTCTGGATCTCCTGCTTCTGGAAAAGCCTCGCAGTCAAAAACAATTGGAGGGGTTCCACTACCAACACCAGACGTTGGATAAGAAACAGCAGCTTCTTGAGGAATGCATCCGACTTGGCGTTGTGCATAATCTTTCACTATATTCCCATAAACAATATAGTTAATAAATTTTCTCATGCAGTCCATAGACCTTCTTGTTGTGCATGGGTCAAAAAGCATATAAGGGTTTTTGTCATTATAAATGTTATTATAAGAACCTTGACAACAGTCATTCCTTCCTCTTGTGCTACCACAGCACACACAATTTGGCTGACAACAAGTTCCGCAATTAGAACAAGTACAACCGTCACGAATATACTTTTTCAATTTATTAATAATCCCTTCCGTTCCTTCAATGTTGCAATCTGAAGTTTCAATCGCTTTTGTGCATTTAGTTGAAACATTAGGATATTTTGCCCAATTACAAATAGTTGTGTTGGGATCGTCCCAATCGTGGTAATTAGTTCCCAAAATAGTCTTTCCTGAATCGCCCAATATGCCATGAGCGGGAGTGCCGATATCTCCTATGGCTTTGGGAGAGTCAGCATCAGTATATCCAGCAGTGCCACATCTATACTTATCTCCATTTAAATAAAGTATTTTATGTTCGGCTGCTTTTAATAATTCATTTATACAAATTGAAAAATCAAGCCCCTGATATTCATCGAGCTCAGTTATGTATCCATCTCCATTTTTATCTATGGCGTTACCGTATTCATTGTATAAATAACACCTCTCTTCTCCACTTTTATCGCCAACGTCTAGAGAAGAATAATTATATGCTTGGCTGTTAGCAGTAGAAACCGCATTTAAGATCGATTCTATTTGGGCTCCTATTGGAACCTCTACGTAAGAAACATTTGGATTATCTGGGTTTATCTTATTAAGCGAATTAGTAAAACCTATATTTTCAAAGCTTGGTAACTTTATCTCTAGTATCTGAGGGTTAATAGCGGCAAGCATTGCATAAGATGAAAGCAATACGCCTAAGCCCAAAGAAATACTTCCAAATCTTTCTTTGGCTTCGACTACCTTTCCAGCATTTCCGCCAGCGGTAAGAATCTTCACTCCCTGAACAATCAATGCCCCCACTGCGATAAAAGCTCCACCAGCTATACATACATTGTAGGCATAAACAAAAAAAGTTTGATCGCCAGCAGCAACCATTCCTGCAACAGTCGGAAAATCTCCCGAAAGAGAGACTGCTGTTACTGCAAAAACAATGTCATAAAAAAACAATAGGGGAGAAGAAAATATAATTATAGCAAGTACTTTTTTATAATTCACAAATAAAAATTATTTAACTTTCTTATGTGTATTTAAGATAGTTTTCTTATTCTTTTATATCAATTTCGACATCGTCTTTGTTTTCTTTTATCATCGCTGGACGATAATCTTCCTCTAGTGCTTTCCAAACAGACCACGACCAAAGTGGCAAAAACCCAACAAGAGGTAAAATCTCACCTATAGTGGTAACTATTTGCCTTCTTAATTTATTAGGATTTACTTTACCGTTTGCTAGCAACCATGGCCAAACAATAGAGCTAAGAATGATATCAAGAATTCCATAATCATCTCCAATTAAAATAAACAAAAGGCCGAGAACCTCGATAAAGATAACAGGATATAATATAAATATTGCCTCAGGGCTTGTAAAATTAATTTTGCCAGGAATTATCTCAGTTACTGTACTAATCAAAGACATACCTTTTATCAAAAATATAATTATGGTATGATTATATCATCATAAACTAAACCTTGTAAATATGAAGTTTTTAAAGCTTTCTCGTTTAAAAAAATATTTTATTTTTATCGGTATTATATTGTTTTTATCTCCCTGTACGGTTTTTGCGATAGGACTTGAAGATCTTTTTCAAGTAGGTGCAACTATTTCTGGAATCCTTGGAGGTGGCTGGGCTGGCGAAATTGCAAATGGGATGGTTGGGTTTATTATTGCCGCAGCTTCTAGTTTTTCTCTTGTCATAATGCAAACTTCTCTTGATTTTTTAAACTGGACCGCTAGTGGAGATTTTATTCAAGCGGGAATGATGAGCAGTATAAACAATCCCATGATAGCTGCTGGATGGGGAGCGATGAGAAACTTAGCAAATATTTTACTTATTTTCGGATTGATTGCAATTGCTATCAGTATTATGGTTGGATACGAAGAAACAAAAGCAAAAAAAATGCTTGTTCAATTTGTAATTACGGCTCTCCTTATAAATTTTACCCCTGTTCTTTGTGGAGTTTTTATAGATGTGGCTAATATTATAATGGCGTCTTTTCTTAAAGGGGGAGTGTCTGAATCTTTTTTATCAGCTATTCAAAACGCAAAATCTGTCAACGATGTTGAAAGCTTGCCTTCGATGTTGTTGCTTTTTATTTTTTCTATTTTCGCTTCTATTTTTTACATTCTTTACGGAGTT
>JALNZJ010000108.1 GCA_023229485.1 bacterium
ATCTAAGTTCGAAGCCTCCTCCAAGATTAGAACTCTTATTCAGGTTAAAGACTATGACCTTGATAGGGCGTAGGTGGAAGTTCCGTGAGGAATTGAGCCGAGCGCTACTAATTGAATATTATATATTTGACTTATTTTAGCTAGCAAATACTAGCTCTATTCTAGAAAATGAAAATCTATTAGCACTCGTCATTATGAAACCCTCACATGTCATTGCGAGGAGCGTAGCGACGAAGCAATCTATTAAAAATAATTCTTTTTATTTTTAATATGGGGATAATACCGCAAGTGCTCCACCCGATCCCATCCCGAACTCGGAAGTGAAATTTTGCAGGGCCGATGATAGTGGTTTCCGCGAAAGTAGGTCGTCCCCATATTAAAGATTGAAAGAATTTTTTTATTTCAAAACCACCGGTGGTGGTTTTTGTTAATTGTTTTTTAAATAAAAAAAGACCAGTCATTTTTGACCGATTTTAATTCTATAAAGTTCACTACGTGGATGCCATCTTGACTCTCGTCTATTTTTCTTTTTTCAGCTATGCCCCCAGTGGTCTTTTCTTGTGTGTTACTTGGCAGTTCTGTTTTTTTATTTTTACCCACAACAATCACTTTCCCTGAACAATTTATATCTTTAGCGAAGATAAAAGTCAACCAGCTAAAAGTATTGACACAAAAGCAATTATATTGTATTTTTGGTGCATGACTCAAGAGGAGAAAGACATGTTCTACGATTTTTTCGTAGAACGCATTGGCGGAGTAAGGTACAAAACCTTAAAGAAAGTCGGAGCTGCCCTCGCAAGGGCTTTTGGGGAAACGGTTCGCCCCAATGTTCAAGCAGGAGATATTCCTCCTGACCTGACGAGAGGTGTTCATTCTTCTCTCGGCGGGAAGAATGAGAAAGCGGCAGTCATCGCCGTGTATGAGTTTCTCACATCTCCAGTGGAGATGAATGGAAAAATAACAATGGGAGTACTTGTATGAGGCCCCATTTTTTTTGCAAAAAATCAGACACATAAGATAGGATAGGGTTTAAAATAAAAAAAAGAACCAATGTGATGATTGGTCTTATGCTGTAGTTCCCATAGGCACTTCTAGTACGGGAGATTTTATTTTTCGTGGACGTCCTCTTTTTCTGATTATTTTTTCTCCTTCTTGTTTTATCTCTTCAGGAGATTTTATTTTTCTTGGACGTCCTCTTTTCTTGTATGGTTTTTTGCTCTCGGTTTCAATGACTGGCAAGTGAGGCACCTCTATGGCAATTAATTGCTCTCTTGGCTTAGGATTAGTTGTTGTTAGGTGCTTAGCATCAAAAAAGTCGTATACAATAGTAAGGATTTGGTATTTTTTTTCATTTATCCGAGCCATTTTTTCTGATTCAAAAACTCTTTTTGTAGCTAAAACTTTTTCCTTTGAACCTGATTTATCAGAATAGTTTAGTGACTCTTCTTCGATATATTTCACGATTTCGATAATGCAATTCAAAAGATTTTCTAAATGCAAACAGTCGGATAAAAGGCAACGTGAAATCAGTTTTCTGATCAATGTTTGCTTTGCGAAGTGATTTGAGTCTTTTTCAAGTTTAGTAAAAAAGCAACAAAGCGAGAAGAAAGCTTTTGGTTTTTTAGCAGATTCAAGAATTTTTCCAAAAATGGTATCTTCACTATCATGATAACGTCGAAGCAAACTATTAAATTCACTATCCGATCCATTTTTAGAATTTATTTGAATCTCTTTTGACATGAGTAAAAATTCCTTTTCAATAAAGACTAATAATTCAAATAAATTATCAAGCAGTATCTCAATCCAAGTAGCGTTATTTGCGTCAACACTGGAACGAATCAGTCCACCAATCGCATTTTTTTTAAAATCATCTAGCTTAAAGAATAAACAGCAGATAATCAATACTTGCTCTACGCTATTAGCTTTTTTCAACAAAAGAATAGCATTCCTTTCCAAGTTCGTAAAACGAGTTTCCCAGTTAAATTCCTGCATCATTACTTCTCCTTTTTTAGTTTTCAACGAACGTACCGTCAAAAAACTAACCTAGTTATAGATAAAATATGGATAATTGTCAATTTTTTAAAAATTTAAGAATTTTTAGGGGAAAAAGCTCAAATTTGCAAAAATTTCAATTATATTGCTATAATATTCCTAGATATGGAATCGAGTTTTAAGAACAGGATAATCATTTTTTTAGTTATAGCTGGGATTTTAATCGGAGCTAATTTTGTGTTTGCCGACCAGATAAAAAACTTTTCTTACAGTCAATCTTTTGGATTTCAGCGCACTGTTTGGCAAATGGCTAGTGCCTTAACCTTTACTAATCAAAACCAAGCCGAAGCGAATAAAAATCTTACTGAAGAAAATCAAAAACTGCTATCTGCTTTAGCCGAACTAGAAACAACAAAAGAGGAAAACAGATTTTTAAAAAATGCCCTTAATATTGGACTTGAAAAAGAGTACAAGCTAATAGAAGCAGAGGCCTTTGGCGGAGGGCGATTTAACGGAAAAGATTTTTCTTATGAAGACTCTGTATTGATTAACAAGGGAAAGAATGACGGCGTTCAAAAAGGATTTCCTGTTGTTGTTTCGGGCAAAGTGTTGATTGGTAAAATATTAGAAGTTTATGATAATTTTTCTAGAGTATCATTGATAACCGACAAGAGCAGCCTAATAGATATTCAAATCATCAATAGTGCCAAGATGGAAGACTTGGTTGTTGCCGAAAAGGCAACTACTGCCGAAGGCGAACAAGAAGAACAAGGCGAACAAAATAATAGCAATAATGATACTGATCAAAAACTCGAACAAGAAACAGACACTTCGGAAAAGATTATCGCCATAGCCAAGGGTGACGGTGGATTTAAAATATC
>JALNZJ010000010.1 GCA_023229485.1 bacterium
AAAACCAGAAAGCATTCCCTGAACTAAAAATGGTCCACGGACAAGATTATTTTTTGCACCCACCAAATGCATAACCTCTATCTCAATTCTTTGCGAATGGATACTTAATCTAACGGTATTATAAGTAATTACTATAGCAATAAGACTTAAGATAATCGTTGCAATAAGTCCAATATTTTCTATATTAGTAGCTATTTTTGAAAATTTTTCAATAATCAATCCTCTTTTATGATCATTTACATCTCTAACATAAGGAGCTACTTCCTCTTTTTTAAAAAAATCTGCTACAACTGTATATTGTTCCGGAAAATTTGTTTTAATTTTTAAAGAAGCTAAAAAAGGATTTACTTGTATTGCCTGTAATGATCTTGAAAAATCATCACCTTCATGACTTTTTGAAAAAATAGCATAAGCATCCTCAGGAGAAATATATTCTATTGATCTAACTTCTGGCATTTTTTCAACCTGACTCTTTAAATCCAAAATAGTCTCTCGATCCACACTCTCTTTAAAATAAACCGAAACATCAATCTTATCCCTTATTTTTTCTGAAAAAAACTTTACCCCTCCTTCAAAAATAAAAAGAGATGAACCAAGAAGCACAACAACAAAAATAATCAATGCCGTAGCAAAACTTAAAAATCCTTGTCTTCTAAAATTTTTCCATCCTCCCTGAATAATTTTTTTAATAAAATTTAACATTTTATCTGATTTTAATAAATTTATTTTAGTCTTCATAATTTAGATAAAAAACATTCCGTTTTCTTCATCCCTTGTTATTCTTCCGTCATCAATAGTAATAACTCTTTTCTTAATATTATTTACTATATCTTTATTATGAGTAGATAGGATAATTGTAGAACCAGCCTCATTTATTTTCATAAGCACCTTCATTATATCACGAGAATGATAAGGATCTAAATTTCCAGTTGGTTCATCGGCTAATATTATTTTTGGGCGATGAATCAACGCCCTTGCAATAGAAACTCGCTGTTGTTCACCGCCAGATAGCTCTTTAGGAAAACGATTTACTTTTCTCATAAGACCAACAAGATCCAAAACCTTCATTACATCATCCTTTGAATTTTTCATATCCTGATTAGTTACTTCTAATGCGTAGGACACGTTTTCAAAAACTGTTTTATAAGGTAATAATTTAAAATCTTGAAAAATAAAGCCTAATTGTTGACGAATCCCATAAGCATCTTTTCGTTTTATCTCAGAAGTATCTTGTCCATAAAAAATAACTGATCCGCTCGTAGGCTTTTCTTCGCAAGTAATCATTTTCAAAATAGTTGTTTTTCCAGCACCAGAACGGCCACAAAGAGTTATAAATTCTCCATCTTTTACAGTAAAAGAAACCTCTCGAAGAGCAGGCTTTACTTCTTTGCCAATATTAGAAATATAATCCTTAGAAACTTGTTTAAATTCTATCATATTATTTTTGTTTTATTTCTTCTTCTATGAACTGGTCTATATTACCATCTAAAACATCATCTGGATTAGTTGATTCTACCCCAGTTCTTAAATCTTTTACTAATTTATAAGGATGCAATACATATGACCTTATTTGATTCCCCCAACTAGCAGAAATTTTATCGCCTTTTATTCTAGATAATTCCTTTACTTTACTTTCAAGGCTATATTGATAAAGCCGTGAAGATAATACTTTTAATGCTTTATCCTTATTACTTCCTTGAAGTCTTTCCGACTGACAAGTAACAGTTATACCCGTTGGTATATGAGTAATTCTTACCGCCGATTCCCTCTTGTTTACATACTGTCCCCCTGGACCTGATGCTTTATAAAAATCAAATTTTATATCTTCGCTACGAAGTCCTATATCTTCATTATCACTTATTTCTGGTAAAATTTCCACCAGTGCAAAAGAAGTATGTCTTAGCTTCTGAGCAGAAAAAGGAGACAGTCTTACTAGTCTATGCACGCCAGTTTCTTTTTTAAGTAATCCATAAGCAAATTTACCAGACACCTCTATTGTTACCGATTTTAACCCGTCCCTTCCATTATCTCCACATTCTCCAAAAGCTTCATCGATTATTAAAACTTTAAAATCTTTTCGTTCACAATATCGGCCATACATTCTAAAAAGCATTTGCACCCAATCTTGGGCATCTTGCCCGCCTGCCCCAGAATAAATAGAAAGAATCGCATTTCCTTTGTCATATTTTCCTTCAAAATAAGATTCTATTTCTTTATTCTTTATTTTTTTATTAATGATTAGTATCCTTTTTTCTAATTCAAAACCAATTTCATCACTTTCATTACTTAGTTCTAACAACTCCTCCAATTCAAGAATTTCTTTTTTTAATTCTTCAAAAAATAATATTTTTTCTTCGCCGTCATAAAGCTCTTTTGATAATTCAATAGCTCTATTTTTGTCTTGCCATAAATCATTTGATTGAGTTTCTTGTTTCAAAAAAATAACCCTTTTCCGAGCAGTTGAAATGTCAAAGATGGTCCTCTAAAAAGAGGACCCGGTTTTTTAATTCTTCAATTATTTTTTTATCTATGGACATATTTATTTCAAGCTCATTACTGAGCCAGAGGCGAGAATCGAACTCACAATCTTCTCTTTACGAAAGAGCTGCTTTACCATTAAGCCACTCTGGCACAAATCATTTCAGTGAAAAAAAATTAAATCGTTCAGATACCCATTTAAATAATTCATCTAAAGGACCAGAATTTTTATTTTCAATACCTTCATTTTTTACACCTTCTTCGTCGGCCTTTTTAATAACAACTATTTTTTCCCCTTCTTTCTGAAGTCCTAATTCTTCTCGAGCAACTCTTTCCAAATATTCATCACTATAAGTTTCGCCTAGCTGCATTTTTAATATCTCCTTTTCTTTTAATAGACTTGATGCGGTCGTATCTAAATCCTTATAGTTAGAGCTTATCTTCAATCTCTCAACAAAAATCATAATATTCGTATACAATAAATATACGGCAAAAAGAACAAAAATGGTGCCAAAAACCTTTGGCAACACCTGCTTTGTTTTTGCTTTTTTGACCTTTCTTTTTTTGCCTTTTTTTGCTAACATATATTCATATTATAAAACAAAATAAACAACATGGCTAATCATAAAACTAAGAAAAAAATAACTAGATTCTTTACAATAGTTATCGTAATTTTAATAATTATCTCTACTATTCTTTCAATAGTAAGCTGGTAATGAAAATATTATATCACTAAATATATTAATTTTCTAATCCGTTTCAAAAACCTTTAAAAAGACGTCGGGGGGGATTCTCATATCTCCTTTTTCTTTTAATTCAGACTTTCCTTTTTTCTGTTTTTCAAGCAATTTTCTTTTTCTAGTATAATCGCCTCCATATAAATGAGCCAAAACATCTTTTCGTGTAGCACTAATAGTTTCTCTTGCAATAATCTTTCCTCCAATTTTTCCTTGGATTGGAACAGCAAAAGCTTGTCTTGGTAAAAGATCTTTTAATTTTTCGGTTAATTTTTTTGCATCCTCATAAGATCGATTACTTGGAACTATTCTAGACAAGGCTTCTTCTCTCTCCCCATTTATCCAAATCTCCAATTTTACTAAATCAGCAGGGCGATATTCCAATTCTTTATAAGTTAAAGAAGCATACCCTTGAGTAATATTCAAAAGCTTTTCATAAAATTTCCCAATAATTTCCCTCAAAGGCATTTCATAAATTAAAATATATCTTCCTGCTCCAAAAGGATACGACTCTTTATGAATTCCTTCAATCTCACTTAAAAAATCGTAAACCCTACCAAGATAAGATTCCCCAATAATTATCTTAATTTCAGCCCATGGCTCAGAAAAACCCTTAAAAGAATCGGACCAATTAACCGAATTATATATAACCACCTCTTGATCCTTTGAATCAAAAGCCTTGTATCTTACTTGGGGAGCTCCAATTATTAAATCAAGATCGTATTCCCTCCTTAGCCTTTCCATTGTAATCTCGGTATGTAATGTTCCCAAAAAACCACAAAGAAAACCTCTACCAAAAATGTGAAAATTTTGATGTTGATAAAAAAGAGCAGAATCATTTAATTTTAGTTTTGATAAGGCAACTTTTAATATTTCAAAATCATCTTGATCGTGAGGATACATAGAAATAAAAAGCTTTGGTTCTGGATCCTTATATCCCTCTAGTGCGACAAGTGTATTTTCATTCCCAGAAAAAACAATCGTATCTCCAATACGTATTTTTTCTGGATCTTTTATTCCCGTAGCAATATATCCAATTTCTCCCGCCGAAAGCTCATCAATCGAAACCATATTAGGCCTAAAAACACCAAGTTCTTTAACGACGCTTTGAGCTTTAGAATTTATAAGAGAAATTTTTTGCCCAGACCTTATTCTTCCCTCCATTACCCTAATAAAAGAAACTACTCCTAAAAATGAATCATACTTTGAGTCAAAAATTAAAGCTTTAAAAGGTTTATCAACTTCAATCTCTGGAGAAGGAACCTCTTCTATTACTCTTTCTAAAAGTTCTGGAACATTCTCACCAGTTTTTGCAGAAATAGAAAATATATCATCCATGTCAACATCTAAAAAAGAAGCTATTTCCAATTTAATTTCGTCTGGTCTTGCCTGAGGAGAATCAATTTTGTTGATAACTGGAATAATTACCAATCCCTCTTTTTTTGCTAAATCAAGATTAGTAATCGTTTGGGCCTGTATTCCTTTTGTTGCATCAACAAGAAGTATCGCTCCTTCTACGGCCGCCAAACTTCTCGAAACTTCATAATTAAAATCAATATGTCCAGGAGTATCAATGAGATTTAATATCATTGACTCACCATTCTTCGCTGTATAATTCATTTTTACTGGAGTCATCTTTATCGTAATCCCCTTCTCTCTTTCCAAATCCATTGAATCTAAAAACTGAGCTTGCATTTTACCCTTTTGAATAGTTCCAGTAATCTCAAGAAGTCTATCGGCTAAGGTAGATTTTCCATGATCAATATGACTAATAATGACAAAATTTCTAATTTTCATTTTTCCGTATTTTTAATTTTCTTAACACATAATCCTTATAAAAATCAACCTCTTTACAGTGAAAAATAACCGTGAATAATAAATAAATCAAAACAGCAACAATGGACGTTAAGCATAAATTAGAAAATGAATAAAAGATATCGGGCAAATAAACAGCTTTTTTTATAATAGGATTAAAATAATTACTCAAAAAATAAAGAGTAAAGGAAGACCCAATGGCCATAATTATGCCAGCTACAAACATTTTTATAAAAGAAATAAATACACCCTTAATTCCAAAATCTCCAACCTTTCTATAAAAAAAATATATCAAAAGTAAAAATTCCAAAAGTAACGCCAAATTAAAACCAAATGCTAATCCTAATACTTTGAGATTAACAGCCCCATCTATTTGAAAAATAAATCTTACGCTATCTACCAACATATTACTTCCCTGAAAAACAAAAACAAAAACATTGGAAAGAATATAAGAAATAATAACAAATACTAAAGCGATAATAGTCGGCGTAATTGTATCTTTTAGACTAAAAAATCCACGTAAAATAAGTGGGACTAAGCATTGAGCAAATGTGCTAATAAAATACATTCCAAGACAAGCAGCAGTAATTTCAATCGAAGCAGACCCAAATTGACCAGATCGAAGAATTGTTTCAACAATTGACTCCCTCAAAACAAAAATTAAAAATCCAATAGGTAAAGCTATGTAAAGCGTTTGCACAAAAACAGAATTAAAAGACTTATAAAATCCAGATTTATTTCCTTCTGCCCAAAATTTCGAAAGAACAGGAAAGGCAGCGGTTGCAAAAGATATCCCAACTATACCAATCGGAACATACCTAAGATTATTTGAAAGATAAAATACTGAAATAGCTCCAGTTCCCACCCCAGCAGCAATCGCAGTGGCGATAATAAAATTTATCTGACTAGCAGAAGCAGCAATTGCTCTCGGTAGCATCAAAGTAAAAAGATTTTTAATTGCTGGATGCTTAAAATCTAAAATTGGCACATACTTAAATCCACATTTTATAGCCACCGGAAGTTGAATCAAAAGATGGGCCAATGATCCAATAACAACACCAATACCTGCACCATAAATACCGAAGTAAGGCACAAAAAAAACAATCCCAAAAATAATCCCTAAATTATAAAAAATTGGAGCTAAAGAATAAGCAACAAAACGATTAAAATAATTAAGAACCGTTGAAAGAATAGAAGATATTCCAAAGAATAAAACGCTTATAAAAAGCATCCTACTTAAGGCGACTGTGGCATCCTTAGCACTAGGAGAAAATTCTGAAATTGTAGAGGATATTATTTGTGGAGTAAAAGCAAAGAAAATTATAAAAAATACAACAAAACTTATCAGAAAAAAATTTATCATAATATTTATAATCTTCCAAGATTCCTTTTTATTTTTCTGCTGATACTCAGCAAAAATAGGAAGCAAAGAAACAACTACTCCACCAGCAAAAAGGATATTAAAAACAAGATCAGGAATTCTAAAAGCAGCAAAATATATATCCAGGTCGGTTCCCGCCCCAAAAGAACCAGCCAAAAGACGATCCCTAACCAATCCCAATATTCTACTTAAAAAAACAGTTACGACCAAACGAATTGCTGCCCCTTTTATGGTAGACTGCTTCGAGCTAATAGCTTTTTTAATCTTTTGAAAGCCAAAATTCATAGTAAAGTTATCATAGCTTAAAACAAAATATTTGACAAAGCTGGACAAATTAAGTAAAATATTTTTACTGTAATAGATTGAACAATCGCCCTATTTTAGGGAGGAAAGTCCGAACTTCCATTCCCACAAGGAATAAACAGGTAGCGGGTAACCCCCGTCATTCGCTTAACAGCGAAAGAGATGCGAACAGAGACGCTCCAACTTGAAAAATGAGGAGCATCCCCTTGGGATGAGCTCTTAGGGAAACCTTTGAGATGAAACGGCCAAACTCTTACCCGGAAGCAAGAACAAATCTTTTCTTCGGAAAAGAAAAAAGTAGTTCGCTTGAGGTATTAAGTAATTAATATCCCAGATAGATGATTGTTTAAAACAGAATTCGGCTTACTAGTCTATTACTAAATTTAAAAAAGCAGGCTTTCCTGCTTTTTTAAATTTCCTAAAGATTTAACTTTTCGCATAAAATATATTAGAACATAAAATGGCAAAGCGTGCGGTGAGGTCCGACCTGAGGTCGGACCTCGTAGGGTTGGATATCATGTTTCTAAAATAGTTGACAAAGTAAAACATATGTTTTATAATTTAGACATGACACCGAACACGAGTGTCGCCGTTCTCGGCGACGACAGAAGAAACCTCCTGAACACCAGCGGTATAGTTAACGCCGACGGAATTCAGGAAGAAATGAACCAAAGGAATTTCAAGATTCCAGAGGTTGATTAGCCGCCTTCCTTTTTTTAGAACAGAGAAGGCTTTTTTATTTAACAACAACTCTCTTAAATATGTTGTGTAAAAAATAATAGACAGCCATGCTCATAAAGAATATTCTAAACTTAGTTCTTAGGGGGAATAAAAATGTGTACCAAGCCATATAGGCCAGCAACTGAAATAATTATTTCGACAAAAGAAAAAGAGGATATATGCTTAGAACATCCAAGAAAAAAAGAAGAAGAGAAAGAAAAAAACTAAAAAGACAAAAAACAAACAAAAACTTTCCGTAAAAATGGAAAGTCTTTTTTATTTACCATTCTCTTTATTAAAATAGCTTATTAGGGCTAATCGAAACCTTTCTAAATTATTATTCGCTACAGTAAATCCAGCTGCAGGCGGATGTCCACCGAAAGTAATCAACAAATTACTACAACTTTCCATGGCTTTTACGGCATCATATTTCTTTGGCAACCTTACTGTACCCCTACTAAAATCATCATACTTCTGATAAATAAAAACTGGCTTATCATAATAAACACTTAGCCGAGAGGCAATTGCCCCCAAATACTCTATACCCCAATTAGGAGAACCTTCAAAAATAATACTATTTCCCAGCTTTGTCTCAATCAATAATTTAATTTCATCGGTCAGGACATTTATTTCAAGCACTCGCCTCTGATTTTCTTCAATAAGTTCTTTTGCTTCTTCTTTTGCTAATTCAAAATCTGTTTCACTCAAAATATGATACAGTAGGCAGACATGATTGTCATCCATCGCTCCAAAATTAAAACAGCTATTTATCCTATGAACAAGATCTCTTTTTGAATTAAATTCATTAGGATTATAAATAGTAAAAAATGCCTTTAATATCGGACGCTGGCTATTTTCGATATTTTTTAATCCTTGATAGATATAATCTATATTTTCATCTCTCTCGGGCATCATGTCGGCAATGGTCGCAAGAGCTACGAGTTCAAGTAAGTTCTCTTTAAACAATGGTGAAATCTTTTCTTGAAGTAACTCCTCGGCTAATTTAAAGGAAAGTCCAGCATTAGAAAAATCCTTAAAAGGATAGTCGTCATCCTCTTGTTTTGGATCAACAATTATATCAGCCTCGGGCAAGCCTTCTTTTACTGGCTGATGATGATCTAGTACCATTACATAAAATCCTGCAGCTCTTACTCTTTTTATCTGAGTGAAATTAGTAATTCCACAATCAAGAGTAATAAGTAGCCCTCCTTGTGGATATTTTTCAATAATATATGCCGAAACAACATCATTTAATCCATAGCCCTCATTTTTCCTATCAGGAAAATAAGCAGATATTTTCAATTCTTTTTTTGATAAAAAAGCGAAATTACTGATTGCCTCCTTTGCTACAACAGTTGCCGAAACTCCATCCATATCTGAATCACCAAACAAAATAATCTGTTCATTATTTAAGACAGCCTCCTTAATCCTTTCCGATAAAATATCTATATTCTTTAATTTCATAACCAATCAGTAAAATATATTTTAACAAAATATCTTTAGCCTAAAATCTTAATTCCAGGAAGTGAGTCTCCCGAAATAAAATCAAGCATCGCCCCTCCCCCTGTGGAAATATGTTCAAACCTTTCCTCCATTTTAAATTTAGAAATAGCCTCAACGGTTTCTCCTCCGCCAACAATAGCATATCCAGTATTTTCTGCAACGGCCTTCATAATTTCCGTAGTTCCTTTCGAAAAAACAGAAACTTCAGAATAACCCATTGGACCATTCCAAATAATAGTTCCTGCTTCCTTAATTATACTTTTAAATTTTTCTATTGTTTCTGGTCCGATATCAAAAATATCCTCTTCTCGTCTTAAAGTTCCAACTCCTCCAATTCGCATATACTTTTGATCTAAATCCTTTAACGCCATTACGCCATCAATCGGCAACTGCAATTTTGGGCTAGTCAAATTTATTTGCTCGACAACTTCAAGCAAACCCGCTTCTTCGGAAGACCAATTATCACGAACACATAAACCCTTAAGAACCAAAATCATATTCGCAATCTTTCCTCCAACTAAAACATAATCAGATTTTTCTAAAAGATTTTTTAAAAGCTTTATTTTTGTTTCTAATTTTATACCCCCAACAATAGAAACTAATGGACGCTTTGGATTTGATAATGCATTTGTTAAAACATTTATTTCTTTTTCTAAAAGGAATCCTGGATAAGAAGGTCGTATTTTTGCCACCCCAACAATAGAGGCATGTTCACGATGACAGACACTAAAACCTTCTTGAACAAAAATATCCGCCGATTTAGCTAACTTTTCTGAAAAAACTGGATCATTTGCTTCTTCTTCCTTGTAAAATCTTAAATTCTCTAAAAGCAAAACATCTCCATCTGCCATTTTATTAACCGCCTTCTCTGTATCCAAGCCAACACAATCTTTACAAAAATTAACATTTCCAATTTTTCCGTTTAAATAATCAGCAATAATTTTTAAAGAACATTTTTTATCCTTCCCTTCTGGTCGCCCTAAGTGACTTATTAAAACCACCTTCGCACCTTTTTTTCGCAAATATTCAATAGTTGGAATCGCTTGATTGATTCGATAAAAATCACCTATTGTTCCAGTATCAATAGGGACATTAAAATCACAACGAACTAAAACTTTTTTACCTTTTACGTCTGCTTCTTTTAAACTTTTCATATTTCAACAATTTTTTATATATATTATAAAAATAAAAACTATTTTCGTTTAAAATTTCCTCCCAATATTCAAATACAAACTAATTATAGCAATAAAAGGAAAATAAAAAAACTAGGACATTTATTCCTAGTTCATGCTCGCAAAGCGGTACGAATATCATCATACCTCTTTCGGTTATCGGATATTCTCCGATTAATTTTTTTAAAGTTTCTACTTTTTACAGTTTCAGCCAAGGCCAATAATTCTTCTTGGCTCGTTCCCGTATCCTCCCAGCCCAAATCCCCTTCTTTGACATGCCGAATAATTTGAGCTATCAAGACAAGTCCATCGCCAGCAGTTAGTATGTGATCAACATATAATCTTACATTACTAACAATTCTTTTTTTGTCTTCCTCGGTTTTCTCCTCGTAAAAATCTTCCATTTCTTTTCCTCTAAACAATTACACAATACCACAACAATAAAAAAAATCAACCCACTTAAGAGTCATTTTTATTTTAGCAAAATGCATCCAATTAACTTAGTCAAATTTTATTGTTTCCCCAGACTTAATCACTCCACTCATAGGAGTAGCCTTTAAAGATTTTTTATTTTCAACTTTTATTATATCAAGCAGTCCTTCAAAATCTATCTTCTTTCCAGATTTTGTTTCCATTTTCTTTACTTCTTCAACATTCTTATCTTGAATATATTTTGAATCCATATTTTCATTATCAGCACCAAATTTTTCAAAAATAGGATTTATTACCTCACTTTCCTTATCAATTTCTACTTTCGCCCTTGTATCAATAATCTTTTCTTCAGCTACTTCATTATTTTTTTCCTTTGAAAAATCATCTTCTTTTATTTTTAAGGAAACCTTATTTTCTTCCACGTTATCTTCGGTTTTTTTTAAAACAAAAACTTTATCTTCCTTCTTATTGTTAGAACCATCAAAAGGCTTTCTATTTTCATTTCGCCCATCTTCTTCCATCTTTTTCAAACACGGCTTACAATAAACCGGCCTTTTTCCGTCTGGCTTAAAAGGAACTTTCATTTTTTTATTACAACTTTGACAAATAGCATCATGCAAGTCTCCACCCTGCCTCCCACTAAATTCGCGTGTAGGCACTACAGAATTCATACCATCTTCAGTATCGCTCGCAATCTTTTGTTCTACTATTAAACGCGAAATAGCATAAAGACTACGTGAAGATTCTATTATTTGCTGTGCATTTGAAACCTCTAAAGGTTTAACTGGAGTTAAGGTTTCTGCCGAAAATGGACGAGAAGAAACTCCATCTATCATCAATTTTAAATAAATATTTTGCTTGGGCAAATTAACAATATCTTGAGTCATAAACTCGGGACTAAACTCTCGTTCCAAATAATCTGCGTCATCAGCTCCAACCCTAAAAGTAATCATCGTTCCAACGTTTCCGAAAACAGCATCTCGTACCTTCTCTTCCATCTGAGCAATATATTGATGAGCCAAAATTAAAGACAATCTAT
>JALNZJ010000109.1 GCA_023229485.1 bacterium
TTTCAAGTGCTGCCGAACTCGGCGGAATGGCTTACAGAGTAAATTCTAATAGTTCATATGGCGCTTATCATTATATTCTTACCGCAGATATAGATTTATCGGCTCATCTATGGATACCTATAGGAATTTCTAGTACATATCCTTTTGCTGGAAATTTTAGTGGTGCTGGTTTTATAATAAGTGGTATGCAAATTGGCGGAACCGTTACTTATGCTGGGCTATTTGGTTATATGTATGGTGACACAGCATTAATTGAAAATGTAAATTTGGTAGAAATAGAAATTAATACAACTTCAACAAGTATTGGCGGTATTGTAGGTTATCAAGCAATAACTGTTAAAAACTGTAAAGTTACTGGTAATATTAACGGAGTTGCAACATATATCGGTGGTATTACTGGTATCGGAAGCAACATATACAACTGTTCTAGTGGCGTAAATATTTTGTCAATAGGTAGCGGCAATATTACTAATGCAGGCGGGATAGTTGGCTACACAACTGGTGGTACAATTTTGAATTGTCATAATATTGGCTCAATAGAGATTAGACAGGGGGCTAATATTTACGCTGGCGGGATTGCTGGAGATATTGGTACATCTGTTTCTACCATTAAATATTGTTATAACTTTGGAAGTATTAACGCTGTTGCAGTAAATTTTTATGCAACACCATATGTTATTGCAGGTGGTTTAGTTGGATATTCACCAACTGATGATACGACAATTGTTTCTTATTGCTATAATGTTGGAAATGTTTATTCAAGTTCAACTACAACCACTCATGCATATTCAGGTGGTTTAGTTGGACAAATGATTGGCGGGTATATAACAAGTTGTTATAATACTGGAATTATTGATAGCGTTGGTTATATGGGTTCTATTATAGGTTATGCATCAACTTCACCGACACTTACAAATATTGCAACTTCTACAGAAAGTGCAACAAATGTTGTTGGTACAGGTACTCCAACCGGAAGTAATTATTCGGTTCGTGCACAAGCAAGCGCATTTACACAAAACACAGTTTATTATTACGCTGCCTGGACTGATGATTATTTTAAAACCCCCTGGATTTTTGCAACGAGTGCAAGTAGCCCTATGCTTAATCAAATTGTGACAGTTACATTTGATGGCAATGGAAATACTGGCGGGAGTACCACTGCTCAAATGTTTATATATGGGACAACCGCCAACTTAACCGCAAACGGATTTACAAAAACAAGTGCTACATTTGCGGGCTGGAGTACCGTAAGTACTGCTGGTTCGGTAAATTACGCAGACCAAGCTAGTTACACAGCAACCGCGGATATAACTCTATATGCACGCTGGGAAGTAATAATAACTTACACCGCTAACGGTGTTACAGGTTCTAATTATACTCAGGCCTTTATAATAGGAATAGCCGAGAACCTAAATGCAAACACATTCACATATACAGGGGCAACATTTGCCGGTTGGGCAACGACCGCGGGTGGTACTGTTGCATATATCAATCAAGCAAGTTATACCGCAACAGCGGCCGCAACTTTATATGCAAAGTGGACACCAAATGCTTATCAAATTACATATAGCGCCTCTAGTGCGACTGGCACATGGACATATAACAGCACATATTATACTTATACCGCAAATACATCAGCATCAACTTATGTGGTTTATGGCCAAAATTATGGTTATGTATGTAAGACAAGCGGTGGAACATATGCTTCAAGTATAGCGCAACCGGTACCAGTTAGGACTGGATATACATTTAATGGTTGGTTTACTGCTTCAAGTGGTGGAACACAAATAACTATTTCCACTACTGTATCCGTAACGACCAATACAACATATTATGCTCAATGGACAGCGATAAACTACTCAATTACAATAGCACCAAATAGTGGAACAGGAGGTTCTGCAAGTCCATCTACGTACAATATTAGTGCAAGTTCACAAACAAGTACATTAACACATCCAACAAGAACAGGATATACACTAAGTGGTTATACGGTAACGGGACACACAGGGACAATTCCAACAGTAAGTGGAACAACATTAACAATTCCAGCAAACACATATGGCAATTTAACGTTAACAGCAAACTGGACAGCAAAGTCAATTTCAGTAACAATAAGTGCAGGAGCAAATGGAGCAATAACTGGAAGCAGTGCAACTGGAACATATCACACGGGTGATACTTTAACATTAGTAGCAGTACCGAATACAGGATATCAATTTTCTAGTTGGACAGAAAATGCAAGTGGTACAATAAGTGGAGCAAGTACAACTTATGTATTAACAGGCACCGATGGCGATGCTGGAACAGTAACAATAACCGCAAACTTTACAAGCAAATTAGTTCCAATAACCATAACAATAGGAACAGGTGGAACAAATAACGGTAGTACAGCAAATGGAAGTTATGCAATAGGAACTGTAATAGATTTAAAAGCAACAGCAAATTCAGGTTATAGGTTTGTAAACTGGACAAAAGTAAATGGAAGTGGGACTATTGCGTCGGCAACATCATTAACAACCACTTATACAATAGTTGCAGCAGATACAGAAGCTGGTAGTACGATAGCATTTACTGCAAACTTTACAAACTTAGTACCAATAACCATAACCATAGGAACAGGCGGAACAAATAACAGTAGTACAGCAAACGGAAGTTATGCAGTAGGTACTGTAATAGATTTAAAAGCAACAGCAAATTCAGGATATAGGTTTGTAAACTGGACAAAAGTAAATGGAAGCGGAACAATTGCATCAAGTACATCATTAACAACAACCTATACAATAGTAGCGGCAGATGGACAGTCAGGTAGTACAATAGCATTCACC
>JALNZJ010000110.1 GCA_023229485.1 bacterium
CGGATATTGATGTTTCTGTCTGTTCACATGCTAATTTTTGTTTTGTTGGAGCAGAGGGGGAGTCAATTCTTTTGGCATTGGATATTGAAGGTATTGCCGTATCTACAGGATCAGCCTGTGCATCTGGTAGTCTTGAGCCCTCTCACGTATTACTTGCTATGGGGGTAGAAAAGGAGATAGCTCATTCTTCAATAAGGTTTACTTTTGGAAAACATAATACTAAAGAACAGGCTGATAGGGTTTTATCTATTCTTCCTAGTGTAATTGAGAAATTAAGAAAATATAATCCAGTTTATAATAAAAAATGAACGAAATAGTTTTTAAGAAGATTATCTTTATTTCCACAATTATTTTTGTGGCATTAATTATTATTGCTTTTGTTTTGAATGGAGCGTATTTGCATGAGCAAAAAGAAAATTCTTCCGAGCCTAAAAAAGTTGCAAAAAAAGTTATTGAAGCGATTAAAAAAGAAAATTCTAATAATGCCTATGTTGGTTATTATAAGACTGGTGATTTAATTAAAAATCAAAGGATGTTAGCAATTGATAATGGGATTATTATTATCAAAACAAAGGAGATTACTGAGGAGGGTGACGAATCCATATTGATTGAATACGGAAAGTGGAGATTAAATGAAAAGAAGGAATTAGTAGCAACGATTAAGGAAAGAGACAGTGGTGTTGGAGATGAGCATTTTTATGTTTTGGTTTTTGCACTTGATAATGACGGAAAGCTTTTTGCAAATAGTTTTGACTCTTCTATTTATAAGGCAAGCGATTTGGTTTTTGAAAAGATAACGCACGAGGAATGGGCTAAAAATTAAAAAAATACTAACAAATGCCCGTTTTTACGAGTTTTTGTCAATATCGGCGGTGTTTTTTATGTTTGACAAAGCTTTACTTTAAGTGGTACAAAATAGTTAGTACTCTTTGATTTTGGAGATGTAGTTATGAAAAACTGTAGTTTTGGACGAGGAAACGAGTTTTGCCTGCTGAACATGACTGGGAGAAAATTAAACGGAAGCAGGGAAAAGTACGGTGTAGTTGATTTGCCTCCACCATTCCAGGCCAAGTTGCAGAAGATTCTTTTAAGCAGAGATGACCTTAATTCTCATCTTGGAATGGCAAGCGAGGAAATGTGTAACTTGAGGCTGAGAAGAAAAATCGATGCTTTTTACGATCTTGTGCTTTTGGTAATGAGACACAACTTGCCACAGTTTCGTTTTAAGCTTCTAATTGATCAGAAGCTGCCATTTGAGCTTCTTGTCAAACTTTTTGAAGACACTAACATGGATTCAAGATTAGAGATTATTCAGATTTATTTTCTTGATGAAGTTGCTCAGGCTAGTGGCTTATCTGTTTTGAATGATATTACATTTAAAACAGGAAACGAGGTGGTGTTACGTCCGTTTGAGAATTTATGGAGGTCAATATAAATGAGGCATTGCCTTATTTTTTTATTGACCATTCAATATAAAAAAATGTATAATGGATTCAATAAGTAGTATCTCTAAAAAGATTATGGCAAAAAATAAAAAAATACTTGTTGCTGAAGATGAGAAGCCTTTAGCAAAAGCACTTGAAATAAAGTTATCGAAGGAGGGGTATGATGTTTTTATTGCTACCAATGGAGAAGAGGCCATTTCAATGTTATCTAGTCAGGATTTTGATATTCTAATACTTGATCTGATTATGCCTAAAAAAGATGGGTTCGTTGTTCTTGAATATTTGAAAGACCAAAATAAAAAAATAAAAACGATTGTTTTATCTAATTTGGCTCAGGAAGAAGATTTCAAAAAAGCAAAAGGGTTAGGGGCAAAAAGTTATTTTGTGAAGTCAAATACGCCAATCGTTGAATTAGTTAATTATATTAAAGAAAGGTTTTAAAATATGATTTTCGATCAAGAAAATATAAAAAAAATACTTTTTGAAAATGGATATCTTGAAAAAAGCGATATTGAGTCTGCTGAAAAATCCGCCAAAGAATCAAGTCAGGATTTGGTTTCTTTTTTGATTGAGACAGGATTGATTAGTCGAGATCTTTTTGGTCAAGCTATTGCCGAGTCATTAAAGCTGTCATATCTTGATCTTAATTCAAGTCCGCCAAGTAGTGATTTAGTTTTGGAAATACCAGAGGATATTGCGAAAAAATACAGAGTAGTTATATTTAAAAAATTATCAAATGGTATAGTTTTGACTTCGGATCAGCCAGATAATAAGGAATTGAAAAGGGAAGGATTAGCTGTATTAAAAAAATTATTACACACTAAAACAATAGAAATTGGTTTTTCTCTTCCGGAAGATATTGATGAAATGTTTTTGTTTTATCGTCACGGATTAGAAACAAGATTTTCGGAAATGATTTCAGTAGGAAAGATTGTTATTTCCGAATTGCTTAATGGCATAGTAAGTGATGCGATCGCATTTCGTTCTTCAGATATTCATTTTGAACCTCAAAAAGATAAAGCCATAATTCGATTTAGAATAGATGGAATTTTGCATGATGCGGGAAGTGTTCCAAGAAATTATTATGAAAATATTTTGAACAGAATCAAAGTTTTTTCTAATATGAGAATAGATGAGCATTTGAATCCTCAGGATGGTGCTATTCGCTATGAATTAAATAATGAATTTGTTGATTTGAGAGTTTCTGTTATTCCGACAATAGAGGGTGAAAAGGTTGCTATTCGTATCCTTTCTGTGTATGTAAGAAATTTTTCTTTATCTGAAATTGGTATGGGCAAGGAAAATAGGAAAATTTTTGAAGATGCTTCAAAAAAACCATTTGGAATGATTTTGGT
>JALNZJ010000111.1 GCA_023229485.1 bacterium
TTTTTAAATCCGGTATTGTTGTAATAATTATTGATGCTTCTGTTGCGGGTATGAATGTTGGTTCATTACCATCTAGGTCACTTGTTACAACCAACATACCATATTCATCTTTATAAACATAGCCATCACGTGAGTTTCCTATGCTAAAATAGACACTCGCTGCTGTGCCAACAGGCAAATATTGATAAACAGAAGTTATTACATTTGTATCCCACCCCGAAGGCATAAGTGCAGGAGGTGAAAGATATGAAATTGAAGGGTCATATACGGAAGCATCTCCCGCGTAAACCGCAGTTATCATATTAAGAGGAATTGCTTGGATATCACCTTCTTCGTTTACAATAAAAAGTCCAGGTCCACTTGGGGAAGAATAAAGCGATTCAGGGTTTCCTGTTATATAATACAATCCCCTTACGAAAACAGAAATTACATTTTCAGAGTAAGATACTATTATTTGTGAAAGCACATTAGCAAGTTGCATTATTTGAAAATTATACATTGTATCGCTTGAACCACTATCAATAAACATTATGGCAGATAACATCGCTTTGATTGGTACATTGGAAGATAAATATGCCGTGCCACTTGCAGTATTAATAAGTCGTGCTGTAACTGGGGCCACAGTAACATTAATTACACCCATTCCGGTAAACGAGTTTAATTTTATTGGTGAATTGCCAACTAAACTCACACCATTTGATGATACTAGGGAGAAAGCGGAGTTTAAACTATTGCTAACATTTTGGGTAGAAACCCACCAATTAACATAATATTTGCCGATAGTATTAAAGGTTATTTCACCGTTTATAGCATTGTATACCATAGTTCCGCTATTTAATATAACATTATCAAAAATTACATTGCCAGATTGTGCAATATTACCCGCTGTTGTTTTTTGAATATACAATACATTTTCCATAATTTGCTCCTTAAATTATAGTTTAAATACTACTAGATCGGCTTGAACAGTGGCTGTTCCGTAAACTACCGTAGCACCCGTTCGGTTAACAAGTGATAGTAAAACTGGAACGCTACCGACCTCAAACAATCCTTGACCATATAATTGTAGTGCTGTGCTAGGTTCAGATGATGAAGCGGCTATTGCTGTTGCTCCAATTTCTGCTTTAAAAATTACGCTTAATTGTCCTTCGGCACCATCGGTGTTTATCCACCAATGAACAAGATATTTACCTGGTGTGCTAATTGTAAAAATCCCAGTTGTAATATCGTAACTTATATAATTTGCGGCATCAAGTATTATAGTATCAAAAATTACATTTGTGTTATTTAAAACCGATCCAGCACTTGAACCTTGAAGTTGTACTTGCACCGCGTTTACTTGGGCTATTGGCGGTGGTGGAGGTGGTGACGGACAATAACAAGGCGGACATCGTGGCGGACATCGTGGACAAGGGGACTGACAGGAGTGCGGACAGGAGTGCGGACAGGAAGTTGGTGCAGACCTGCAACAACTACTAAAATAATTATTAGAATCCATATTTTTATCCTTTATTTATATTATTTTAATATATAAATTTAAATTACATAGCAAATTATATTTATTATGCTATGTAACTTAATTTATCAAATAATTTTTACAATACAGAGATTAATGAGATTTCTAACTCATTATATGTTAGTAATATAGATTTGTTGTATATATTAATTTATTAATTTTATTTACCTATGTGAGTATATCCATTTATTGATTGTGTTAATTCGCTTACAAATATAAAGGCATGTTTATCTAATGATAAAATTAGGTTTTTTAATTTTTTAAAATCACAACTTTGAATTTCAATAACCAGCATATATCTATCACTATCATCATTTATAATGCCCGATGCGTTTATAATGGTTGCCGGAAATCCATTTTCGCTTATTATTTTTAAAATATTTGCATTTCTGCTAGATGTAATTATTTGCACATTAATTTTTGTTTTAATAAATTTTGAAGATAAATAGCCACCAATAAGTGTACCGGTTGCAAAACCAGATGCATACGCTAGTGCTACATATATGCCACCAATATTCGAATTCAGTGCGTTTTTAACAATCAAAAACCAAATTAAAACTTCTATAAAACCGATAATAGAAGCAGAAAATGATTTGCCTTTTACCGATAAAATTGTGCGGGCAACGCCAAGTGATACATCTAGTATTCGGCAAAAAAATATACTTAAACACAAAATTAAAATTTCCATTTTTATTCCTTTGTAAAACATTCTTGTTTTTTATAAGCGAATTAACACAATCAATAAATACTATCATATTAAAAGTAAATTAATCAAATAAAATTGATACTATTTAGTCAAGAGATGTAATATGCCACTTAATATTTATTATTAACATAGATATTATTCATTACATAAAATGAAATAGGACAATAGTAATCCTTTTTATTTACATAGCAAACTTTGCTATGTAATTGGAAAAGGAGAATTTAATATGTGTATGTCAAATGATTGTTGTTGTCCAGTCTTTATTCCGGGACCAAGAGGACCACAAGGACCAATTGGTCCAACTGGTGCAACAGGTCCACAAGGACCAACTGGTGCAACAGGTCCACAAGGACCGACTGGTGCAACAGGTCCACAAGGACCGACTGGTGCAACAGGTCCGCAGGCTCCTGCTGGTCAGGCGTTTAACACTTATGGAAGTTTTTACAATCCTTTGGAACAAATAATAACTACTGGCATACCAGTTGCACTTACAACCACAATAACCGCAAGCAATTTAGCACTGGCAGGTAGTAGTATAGTAATT
>JALNZJ010000011.1 GCA_023229485.1 bacterium
TTATTAGCCCAAATAGATATATCAAAACCAGTTTTCTGAGGAATAGACTCAATTCTTTTCCACGGTAGAAAAAGAGACTTTAGTACCATTTTTATAGAAAAAAAGAAAACCCAAAAATTAACATAATTTGACATAGCCAAAAAAATTTCCTTTAATCTTTCAGAATAGTGCCAATAAAAATAAGCTGAAAAAATAGACATGAGAGTAGATTAAGATTTAACAACAATAGGTATAATAATATCAATCAATAATTAATAAATACATTAATAATCATTGCATTATTTGAAATAATATTGTAAATAAATTATAACCTTTTATTTAATCAATGTCTAATCTTGACAATAAAAGATTGGCAATTATAATAATAACATCTTGATAATATTAAAGGTCGTAATGTCTTTAAGATATTATATAAGAAGGAAAAATAACAAAATAATTTTTAACACGATGTCAAAAGAAGATTTATTCTTAAACAACATTGAAGAATTAGAAAAAAATATTCAAGAAATAAAATTATTCGACGATTATGATAATGATGACGACTCGGATGGTTTCAACGAAAATTTTGATGATGATTTCGATGATGATGATCTAGATGACGATGACGACGATCTAGATGACGATGACGACGATCTAGATGACGATGATCTAGATGACGATGACGATGATGACAATGACAACTTCGGTAACGAAGATGAATAATCCTTAAAGTCAGCCTTTTGCCCTACAATAAAATGTAGGGCTTATGATTTATAAAAATAATAATAAAAATATGATCGAAGAAAAAATCACAAAATCGAAGAAAAAACGCATAATGATGTATGTTTTTATTGTAATTTTTGCCATTGCAGTAATAACTCTTGGTGCAATATACTATCAAAAAAATATTGCAGGAAAAGGAAAACAGCAAACAATTCAAAAAGCGTTTGATTATATAAACAAAAATCTTTCCGAAGGATCAAAACTTGAAATCGGAGAAATAGACAAAAATTCTTATACATTCTATCGATTCCTTGTTAAGACTGAAAAAGGAGAAGTTCCGACTTACGTTTCTACTGACGGCAATATAATAACATTCAGAGAAACAGATATAACCGCATCAACAGAACCTACCACTACAGACAAGACAGAATCCAACACAGATGCAGCAAAAACAGTTGATGGAAATTTTACAGTAATGGAGAAAAATGAAGTCTGTAAAGAAAATAACAAACCTATAATATATTTCTTTGGCTCAACAAGCTGCCCTCACTGCACATGGGAAAAGCCAATTATTAAAGAGGTTGTAGCAAGCTTTGGAGATAAAATTTCCTACCATGAAAATATTGACACCGATAAAGATAAGGAGATTTTCAGTCAATTCAACAGCGAGGGAACAATCCCTACTATAATCATAGGATGTAAGTATTATAGAATTGGATCAGGAGAACAGGATGGAATTGATAAGGAAAAAGAAAACCTAAAAAAAGTAATTGAAATGGTATTAACTAAATAGTATTAGCTAAACAAAAACCCCTCAAAAGAGGGGTTTTTACTTCCAAAAAATTATTTTAAATCAATCGTAGCACCTGCCTCAATAAATTTCTTCTTCATTTCCTCAGCTTCTTCTTTTTTTACTTCCTCTTTAATTGTTTGAGGAGCAGCAGCTGCAGCATCAACCAATTCCTTAGCTTCTTTTAGTCCAAGCTGAGTTAAATCTCGTACGATTTTAATAACCTCAATCTTTTTATCACCTACAGCTGTTAAAACAACATTGTAAGAACTCTTTTCTTCAGCAGCTTCGACGGGAGCAACAGCTGCAGCGGCTACCATCTGAGGAGCAGCTGACACACCAAATTTTCCCTCCAAAACCTTAACTAATTCTGCTAAATCCAAAACTGTCATACTTTCAATTTTTTCTACAAGGTCCTTAAACTTTGCAGGTACCTCAATCTCTTTTTCGTCTGCCATATTTTTTTAAAAATTAACTTTATAATACTTATGCTGTCTTTTTATTTTTAATCTCAGAAAAAGCAACTACGACTTTTCGTAAATTTCCACCAAGCACTCCTACAAAATTTGTAACAGGTGCATTAATTGTAGCCATAAACATTCCAATCATTTGTGGCTTTGGAGGTAATTCCGCAAGTCTAATAATGTCAATATCTGAATAAAATTTATTCTCTACAAATCCTCCAAGAATCTTTGCTTCCTTAGAAGTTTTTGTAAATTGATATACAGCCTTACTTGAAGAAACTTCATCACCATAACCAAAAATTACAGCAACCTCTCCAGAAAGATTTTTAGCATCAAAATCAAAATTCTTATTCTTGAAAGCAACATTTATCAAGCTTTTTTTCGAAACTTTCATTTCACCATCTTGCTCTTTAAGTTGATTTCTCAAAACAGACAAGTCTTTGACTTTAATACCTTTAAAATCCATAAAAACAATAGATTTTTGCTTAGTAAGGCAATCTTCAATCTCCTTAACTATACTTTCTTTTTTTTCTCGTGTTAAAGGCATATTTAAATATAAAAAAATCTACTCCCGCAGAGTCGATCAGAATAAAAATAAACTATATTTTTACCCTCGGTAGGACTTACAACTGCCTACTTTCTACGGATATTTATTATGGTTCTATTATATCGATTTTCAACGATTAGTCAATAGTGAAAAAATAGACAAAGCAAACTCTAAACTCGCCTCACAGTTACGACCAGTAATAATATTTCCATCAACACTAACCGCAAAGTCTCTATATTTTGCTCCATTTTCTTCCAAAATAACAATAGCCGATTTATCCATCGCCGAAGACCAAACAGATGCCAACTTTCCTTCAAGAATACCAGCCTTAGCTAAAATAACAGGAGAAATACAAATAGCTCCAACAATCTTACCATTGTCCCTAAATGACCTAATTAAACCATAAGAAATATCGTTATCTAAACAAGTCAAAGCTCCAGCTCCCCCAATAAAAATAATTGCCTCAAAATCATCAACATTTAGCTCATCAAGGCTTTTCTTAACATCCACCTCATTGCCAAATCTACCCAAAGCTAAGCCGATTTCATTACTAAAAGTATATAACTTTACTCCTTTTGAAGACAAAAAATCCTTAATAATAAAATATTCCTCATCCCTGAATTCTTTATTTGCAATCACCAGTGCAACATTTTTCATATCTATTTTGCTAATTCTTTAGTTCCCTTTTTTTTCTTCATTCCGGAAAAAGGTAACAATACATAAAAAATAGTTCCTTTATTTTCCTTTGATTCAAACCATATTTTTCCATTTGATTGCTCGACTATTGATTTTGCGATATAAAGCCCAAGACCATTTCCATCAGCCTCTTTTTCCTTAGCATTCTCCCCTCTAAAAAGTTTTGTAAAAATCTTATCTTTATCTTTTTTCAATATTCCATATCCACTATCCGAAATAGTAATCAATACCCCATCAACTTCCTTATTTATTTTAAAAGTAATCTTTCCAAAATCAGGTGTATATTTTATTGCGTTACTAACTAAATTATCAATAACTATACTAAAAAGTTTTGGGTCAACACTAACCAAGGGAATATTCTTACCATACTTACAATCAAAATTTATATTCTTTAATTTTGCTTTGATTAAAAGATCATCAACAATCTCTTTTGAAATTTTAATCAAATTACTTTTTATTGGATTAATAGCAAAAGTACCCATTTCTATCCTAGAAACATTAAGTAACGCCCCTACCAAATCAACCATTCTCTTATTTCCAATTATTATCTCATTCAAATAATCCTTTTGGGTTTCATTTAATTGCCCAGCATCACCACCTGACAACATTTCGGTATACCAATTAATAATTGATAACGGAGTTCGTAATTGATGCGATGCTAGTGAAACAAACTCACTCTTAGCCTTATCGATCTCCTTCTCTCTAGTTATATCACGCTCAATACCTACAAAAAACAATACATCCCCTTTTTCATTCAAAATCGGAGAAATATTTACCATTGCGACATAAGTACTACCATCCTTTTTTTTATTTAGAATTTCTCCTGAATAAGATTTTTTTTCAATTTTTATAGTATGCCACAATTTTTTATAAAAATCTTTATCCATTAACCCTCCCCAAGTTTTTCTAGAACCACATTTTGTACCAACAATATCGTCAGGAGAAAAACCAGTTATCTCCCCAACCCCATTATTTGCATAAAGTAATATTCCTTCACTATCAGTAATGACTATGTGGTCAGAAGCATTTTCAACCGCCAATCTAAATTTTTCTAAATCCTGAGCCAAAATCATTGTCCTATTTTTCTCTTCTTCAACATCCTCAAGAACGTTAACTAAAGATTTCTGAGAATCCTCTAAATCACTAGTCCGTTCAATAAGCAAATCTTCAATTTTTTTTCTATTTGTAATATCAGTCATTACTAACAAAAATGCATCCTCTTGTGCATATTTAACACTGGCCCCATGAACAATAACATTAATAATTTTTTTATTTTTCGGTACCAACTTAATCTCACAATCATGATTATTCTCTAAAAAATTATTTTTTATTTTTTCTTCAAAAACATTCCGAGAATCACCTGAAATAATATCAAAAATATTTTTTTTCAATATATGGTTTTGATTATAATTCAAGGCAGAAACAATACTATTATTCGCATAAACAATCTTTCCAGACTTATTATAAATCAATATATAATTAGGAACATTAGAAACAAGCGATGTGTATAAGTCTTGATTTTCTTTAAGCTTCTGTTCAGTTTCCTTTGTTTTTGACAAATCCTTTGCTGTAAAAAAATAAGCCTCTTTCTCATCCCATATTCCTTTTATCGCAGTCATCTCAACGGGAACAATACTTCCGTTCCCTGCACGCATTGATAAAAAAATGGTAAATTTTTCATTAAATAATTGAAAAAAATTTTTTTCTATTTTTTGCCCATTTTCTAGAATTAAAAAATCAGCAATTTTTTTTCGTAAAAAGTAATTTCTTTCATATTTTAATTTTTTGCTAGCAAAATCATTTAACTCCAAAACAAATCCATCAGAATTCGCAACAATAATTATATCTTGAAACGAATTAAAAAAAGATTTAAAGTTCTGTTTCTCCTTTTTTATTGAAACATCACTTATTACACTATCGATAAATGAACCAATTTCTTTTCCAATCAAACTCATTAACTTTACATCTCTCTGGGCAAAATTCTTTTCTTTATTACTAGCAACCACATAAAAACCAATAGTTTTCTTTCCATAAAAAATAGGAACAATTACTATGGTTTTATAAACAACTCCCGCTTCTTCAAATATTCTTTTTATTTTTCCAACAGCTATAAACGGAGAAGTATGTCGAAATATTTCTTTAAAAATAAAAGAATCATTTTTTACACAATTAAAATTCTTAACAAAAGAAGGTAAAAGATTAAAATTCAAAAATAAATTAGCATTCTTATTCTCAAGTAAAAAAATAGCCCCACCATCTAAATCAAAAAAATCAATAACAAGATTTACATTTTTTTTAATTAAACCCAAAACATCATCTGCTTGATCAGATTCCAAAATAATACTATAAAAAACCTCGTCATAGTCTTGCAAATTTTTTATTTTCTTATTCATCTTTTTTCATCTTTTTAATTATTTCCTTAAGCTCAACCATCTTCAATTCTCTCCCAATCATAAGTTTATTAAGTTTTTGCAACTCAATAATTTTTTCTTCCATTTCTTTCTGCATTTTTTTACTACTCGTAATATCCCTAATAACAACAATTACGCCGTCAAATTGGTTATTAAAATCATTTTTTACTGAAATATTGACATCATACCAATACTTTCTACCATTTTTAATAATGGGATACTCAAAGTCAAACGTATTTCCATTATCTTTTAGATCATCAATTAAATTAATTACTTTTAATGAAAAATCGTTTGATAGGAATGCTTTTTCTTCCATTTTCCTCATTTCAACTTTCTTATTCTCTGGAAAATGAGAAAATAATATTTTATTATCACGATTAAAAACAATGATTATATCATGCATAGACTTTATAGTTAAATCCAAGTCATCTTGTTTCTCTTGTGAGCTATGCTTTAAATTATTTACTCTGATAAAAGTATTGCTTATTTCTCTTGACAATAAAGAAATTTCCATTAAAAATTATTGTTTTCTCTCGTTTTTTTGATTTAAGTATAGATTGTATGGAAAAAACTAATAAATTTAAACGCTCAACAATCATTCTTTTTATAATAAATAAAAAGGAAATTATCATTAATAGCTGTAAGATAAGAACACTATAAGAAATAACACCCATAATTAATTTTTCTGACTTATATATCGTCCTCTCCATTGGTATTTTTGAATAGAAAGATCTTTTACCTAACACATCATCATAAAAAGAATAAATATTAAGCATATTAGCATCTACCTTATCAACAAACAAAACACTTTCCGAGTCCTCTACTTTTTTATCAACGTCAATAATTTTTTTTAAAATAAACTCTTTTCCATCATATGTAGTAACTTTTTCGTCAAAAAATCTTAGCATAACAATATGTCCAATTGGAAAAAAATCATCCCCTTTAGATACAGGTCTAATTGAAATTGCAGCAATTTTATCGCCCTGCCAAGATATTAATCCTGTGCAATTTTTCAAAACAGCCGAACCGCATAATCCACCTAAAAAATCATTAGAAATTCCTGACTGAACAAGCCCATTATTGATTTCAATATTATAAAGCAATTCCCCATTATTATTAATCAAGGCCAAATAATCAATTTTGGAATCTTTCAGATACTGAAAATCAAAATCATTAGAAACAAAAATATCTTGATCGTCTGTGCTTTTACTAAAAAATTTATACAAATCCTCACGCTTAGACCATTCAAGATTTATTGAATCCAATCTTGATACCTCCTGGATAATAAAATATCTCATCTTACCAGACTCCTCAACAACAGAATTCTGCTCTAAGGAATCAAAAGTTTTTGACACAAAGTCAGGAATAAACAAATAAAAACAAGCACTAAAAAATAGCAATAAAAATAATGAAATATAAAATATTTTTCGATCTATCTTCATAAAATTAAATGCTTATCTAGTGGCATTAATTAAAACACCCTCAGCAAGCGGAGCCCCAACGATTATTCGGTTATTAATATTTTTCATTACAGTATAACCCGAGCTAGAACCCAAAGGACTACTTGGATCAATCGGAATATCAGTAAGATATTCCTGTCCAAGCGTCAACACTGCAAGATCAGCACAGTTATCAACAAACCCAGATCGACAAATAGGCGTAGCGGTAGTAGTAATAGATGTTGGAATCGTTCCTTTTTTATCAATTGCATATTGATAAACCGCATTTAAAATCGTATTTACATCAATTCTTCTTTGTGCATTCCTAGCATCAGCTAATTGCTTATTTGGATTAATAGCTAAAATAACAATTCCTGATAAAATCGTTACGGCAGCAACAGCAAGTAATACTTCCAGTAAGGTAAATCCTATTTTATGTTTCATAAAAATTATTTAAAATTTTATTTCTCAAGATAAGAATTAATATTTTGTATATTATATCATCTTTAATAAATATCAAAAACCCTCTTTCCAAAATAATATCTGAAATTTAGAATCAATGCTTTGAGTAACTATAGTAACTCTTCGTGTGTATTCATTTATTCCTGCTAAAGACTTTATAGTTATAATACCCTTATTATTAGAAATATTATATGAACAATTACCTTCGGGAAAATTTAAATTATAAGATCCGACAATAGAAGGATTATTTTTTATTGCAAATAACGCATCCTCGCAACAAGCATTTACAATCGCCTTCGCCTTTTCCATCTGCTCAAACGAATAAACATTTTTTAAAAAAAGATTACCCTGCAAAAGAAGAGAAATGGCAACGATTAGTCCAATTGCATTAATAATCAATACCATCATTAATGCAATAAATCCTTTATTTTTTTTGTCTTGTCGAAGCTGTAACATAAAATATTTTTGAGTAATCATATTCTGATCTTCCTCCTACGTTATTATAAAAAACTTTCAATGAAAGTCTAATACTATCATATTCGCCTGAAATGGAATTATTTTTAAAAAACATCGGAGTTACAGAAATCATAGAATTATTTAATTTATTCGCTTCCTGCAATCCTTCTTGCAAATAAATATTTCCATCAATAAAAGTAAACTCGACAGGATTTCTCATTGGATCATCAACCCTCAAAACCAAGCTATTATCAGTAAAAGAATCAATAGCTATTGAATTTCTTATTTCTTGAGATAATATTTCAATATATTTTAAGCCCTGATATTCAACTTCTGAAACTGTTCTATTTTTCAATTCCGCTTGATTAATTATATTTAACACCAAAAAACTAGCAAAAGCCAAGGTGGCCATAATAGCTATATAAAAAACAATTTCTATTAAAGTGAATCCCCAACTCTTTTCCATAATGTTATTCTCTCCAATTAGTTAAATACGAAGTCAATGACACAGATTTCTGGTGACCATAATTATCCCAACTAACAGATGAAAAAATTTGTTTCTTATTGGGTTCAATTGATGAGATTACAAGACTTCTAGTAAAGATTCCTACTTTATCGGGACCTGCATCAAATGACCATCTTCCTTCATTGTCACTCAATCCGTATGAACCATCAATAAGTAAGGCGAAATCTCCATCTCGAATATTACGAGCAGCTTCGATTCCCTCTTCGGCAAGCAAGATTGCTACTTGCCTATTGCTTGCGTTTTCATAGCCCTGTCTATTAAAAATAATTATTCCAATAAGAGCAATAAAAAACATTGCTAAAATAGAGATAGCAAGTAGAGCCTCTACAACAATAAATCCCTGATTTAAATTTTTTTGCCTACTCATTTTAATATGTTATTGTTCCCTTTTTATTTATTACGAATTCTTTTTTAATTCCATCCTGATTTTTTAATACTACTACTCCTGTCTTGTTAGGTATTCCACTAAAAGGACTAAAGAAAATATCATTCAATCCTAAAAAAATATAGTTATCATTCACATCAATCTCTTCATCAAAAAAAATTTCCCGATTTTCGAAAGAATCTCCTTTAAAAATAATTATCTTTCCGGATTGAAAATGAACACCCCAACCAGAGTCATTTTTTTGAGTCATTGCAAATATTTCTGCAGTTCTAATTGAATCAACTACCATCCCAGAATCTATCTGCAAACTACTTTTATTATATTGCGAATAAAAAGGAATAGTTATTCCTGCTAAGATAACTATCATCGCCATAGTTAATAATATCTCAATCATTGTAAAACCTTTCATATTAAATCCCTCCATTAAAATTACCAATTAAGCCATAAATCGGTAAGAGAATAGCCAAAGATATCAACAAAACTCCTACCCAAATAATAACTAACAAAACTGGCTCCAAAAGAACAGCCAAATTTTTTGCCGTATTGTCAATTTTTTCCTCATATATTTCGCCGATATTCAACATCGTCTCGGGAAGGTTACCAGAATTTTCAGAAACAGAAATCATCTGCTGGATTGACCGTGGCATTAAATTATCTATTTGCTTAGATCGGAATGAATAAGAAAAAGATTTACCTTCTTTGATATCTTCCCTTAATCCTATATAAAAATTACGATAACTATAAAAATCGGTGGCACTTATTAAAGAATCTAAACATTCAATAATCGGTAATCCAGATTTGAGTAATGTTCCCATGTTGTATCCAAATCGTGCCAATTCGTTCTCCTGGATAATCCTTTTACCACCTAAAAAATTAAAAGACAAATACTGCCCAATAAACTTAGTTTTTTCTTTCACAAATAAAAAATAAAACAAAAATATCGAAAAAAATATAACCAAAGGAAAAACAATTATTCCATAAGCTTCTAAAAAGGCAGTAAAAGACATTAAGGCCTTGGTGATGGAAGGCAACTCAACATTCATACTTTCAAAAACCTTTGAAAGTTTTGGCAACAAAAAAAAAGAAATCCCTCCAACAATAAAAATAGAAACTATTAAGATTATGAAAGGATAAATTATGGCCGAAGTAATCTTTGATTTAAAAGATTCTTCTTTCTTTTGCTGCTCAACAAGTACTTTTAAATTATCGACTAAATTACCAGATTTTTCACCAACTCGAATCAAAGAAAAAACCTGGGATGAAAAAAGATTTGAATCTCCAACAACCTCAGAAAAAGAACGCCCGCCTTCAAGGCCTTCAAGCATTTTTTTAATCACTTTTTTCATTCTAGAAGATCTCACCTCAGTACTAATAAGAAGTAATGATTTATTTATAGGCACTCCAGCCCCAATAAGCATAGCTAAATTCTCAAGAAAATATTTTTTATCTTCTCTTAAAGTAAAAAAAGAAAAACTCGAACTATCTTTCGTTTTATTTTGTATAAAATTCTCTTGGCTGTTCATAAAATTACAAATCAAGCGGCTTAGCAATTCTTAATAATTCCTCGATTGATATTATGCCATTTCTAACTTTTTCAAGCCCGTCTTCAAACATTGGCCTACTTCCCTCACTATAAGCTAACTTCCAAATTTCATTAGAAGAAGGATTTTTTAAAATCAATTCTTTCATTCTTGGTGTAATTTTGATTATTTCAAAAATAGCAGTACTCCCATAAAGACCAGTACCATTACAAGATGAACATCCCTTACCAAGATAAAGAGTTTCTTTACTCTTAAAGAAATTTTTTGCTACTGGGAATAATGATTTCAATTCAGATAAAGAATAGTCACGACTATATCGACATTTTTCACATATTTTCCTAGCCAATCTTTGGGAAACAATAATTTCTAAAGTTGAAGACAGAAGAAATGGCTCAATTCCAATATCAAGTAATCTTGGTAATGCAGTGGCCGCATCATTAGCATGAAAAGTAGAAAGAAGTAAATGTCCAGTCAGGGCAGAATT
>JALNZJ010000012.1:0-372 GCA_023229485.1 bacterium
ATAATATTAGCATTGGGCTAAAGGGGGGGTCATCATATTGGCCGGGTTCAATCGACGAGGTTTCTATATATTCTGAGGCTATAACTATTGCCAAGGTTCGGTCGGATTATATTACAGGAATTAATGAGTTGCTTGCCAGAAATGTAATCACTAAAAATGAATACAATCAAAGGTTAGCAAAATTAGAAGGTAATATGGCAAAAAAATAAATGAGTATATTCAAAGCATACGACGTAAGAGGTATTTATCCAGAAGAAATAAATGAGGATTGGGCGTATAAAATAGGGAGAGCTTTTGCTGTTTTTCTTCAAAAAGAACTAAACAAAAAAGACGTTAAAATTGTACTAGCACAAGATAATCGATTATCTTCCA
>JALNZJ010000012.1:382-4984 GCA_023229485.1 bacterium
AATAGCCTTTATTTTGAGGCTAAAAAGGGGCTCCTAGACCAAGGAGTTAGAGTTATTGAAGTTGGACTCGCTTCAACCCCAATGCTTTATTTTGCGGTAGCAAATTACGGTTTTGATGGAGGAATGAGCGTAACGTGCAGTCATAATACAAAAGAGTTTAATGGTTTCAAAATGGTAAGAGCAGAAGCTTTCCCGATTGGTGAAGATAGCGGGCTTAAAGAAATAGAAGAACTGGCAAAGAGTAATTTTGTTGAGGAGGGAAAAGGTCAGTCGCAAGAAAAAGAAATTCTTAGCGATTATGTTAAAAAGAATGAAATAGAAGAGAGTTTTTCGTTTAAAGTATTTATTGATACGGCTAATGGCGTTGCTGGAATTCCAACTGAAAAAATATTTAACAAGCCTAACTATATTAGTCTCTTTGGAGAATTAGATGGCAACTTTCCAAATCATGATCCAAATCCGCTAAAAGAGGGTAGTCTTGCCGTCCTTTGTAGTAGAATCATTGAATCAAAGGGTGATATCGGAATAGCTTTTGATGGAGATGGCGATAGAGTATTTTTTGTCGATGAAAAAGGAAGAATGATTTCCTCAGATTTAGTTTTAGCCCTTTGTAGCGGAGTATTGCGGAGAAAAAACACAGGAGCAAGAATATTATACGACATTAGATGTAGTAATATAGTCAAAGAAACTATTGAGAATAATGGAGGCATTGGAATCCAGAGCAGAGTAGGCCATTCTTTTATTAAAAAAATAATGAGAGAGCAAGATGTTATTTTTGGTGGAGAATACTCAGGTCATTTTTATTCTAAGAATGATTTTTATGCCGAGAATCCATTTTTAGTTGTTTCAATTATTTTGTCAGAAATGAAAAAACAAGAGAAGCCCTTGTCTGAAATTATTGATAAATATAGAAAGTATTTTCATTCAGGAGAAATAAATTTTAAAGTTGAAGATAAAGAGGCTAAAATTAAGGAGATAAAAGAAAAATACGGTAATGGAAAATTATCATTACTAGATGGCATCAGGATTGATTTTGATAAATGGTGGATTTCACTTCGATCGTCAAATACTGAGCCATTGCTCAGGTTGATTGTTGAAGCTGAGACAGAACAATTATTACAACAGATGATTGAGGAGATAACCGAAATAATAACAAAATAAAAAACAAGGCTAAATGCCTTGTTTTTACTTTAATCCCATATTTTTTCTTACTTTTTGCATCGTTTCTTCAGCTATTACTCTTGCCTTGTTCGCACCTTTTTCTAGCTCTCCCCAAACATAGTCAGGATTTTTTTCATATTCTTTTTTCTTTTCTCTGATTGGCTTCAAGTTTTCAATTAATATTTCAGCTGTAGCTTTTTTGAAACTTCCATACCCCTTATCCAAAAATTCTTCTTCAATTTTTTTGATAGTCTTTCCAGAAAAAATAGAATAAATTGTCAAAAGGTTAGAAATTCCTTTTTTGTTTATTGCATCAAATTTTATCTCTCTTTCTGAGTCAGTAGTTGCAGACATTAGTTTTTCCATTATCGAATCTGGTTCTTCAAATAAACTGATACTTCCTTTTCCATTATCGCTCTTACTCATCTTTTTTTCTGGATCACTAAGGGACATTATTGTGGCACCTTGCTTTGGTATCATCGGCTCAGGGATTACAAAAGTCTTTCCATACTTATTATTAAACCTTTCGGCAGTATCTCTGGCAAGTTCAAGGTGTTGTTTTTGATCTTTCCCAATTGGCACAACTTGTGCATTATAAAGCAATATGTCAGCTGCCATAAGAATGGGATAGTTTAGTAATCCGGCATTCACACTTTCTTTATGTTTTTGCGACTTATCCTTGAATTGTGTCATCCTTTGTAATTCACCAACGGGGATTGTCGTTCCAAGTAGCCAAGCGAGCTCAACGTGCTCTTTTACTTGCGATTGGACAAAATATGTACACTTATCGGGATTAATTCCAGCAGCAAGGTATGTCGTGGCCAAATCAAAGACATTTTTTTGTAATTCTTTAGGCTCATAAGGAGTAGTAATAGCGTGCCAATCAACAACACAAAAAATACACTCATCTTTTTCCTGTATCTCTACCCATTGTTTTAGTGATCCGATATAATTTCCAATGTGCAAATCTCCGGTTGGTCTTATTCCGCTAAATATTTTCATACAGATGATAATAATTATTTATAGTTTTTATATTATCACAAATTAACAAAAAAAGAAGCTAATACTTCTTTTTAATAATTTTAATAGCTTGCCTCCACTTAAAACAAATGAAACAAAAAAGAATTTGTTTCGTCCTTGGAAGACTCTCATATATTCTTGCCAATCCATTATCGCTCAAACAAATGTAATCACTTGCACGGGGTCCACATTTGGAAAACAAGAATATTGGAGAAAAGACCTGTTTTTCCATTTTTTTGACTTCTTCAGATTTAGTATCAACAGAAAGCCGAAGATGGATTTTCCGTAGAATGGCTAATTCGGAATTAGTAGAAAAATCTTGAGTCCTCAGTAAGAATCTTAGGACTTTTTCCGCATGTCGATTTTCTGAAAACAATTTTTCCGCAAAAGATAATCTAGGGGGATTGAAATCCCTATTTGTTTTATACATAATCAACCTCAAATTTTTAAGTTGCTTGAAGTGAATTTACCATAGTAATCCTCTTTTTCCAACTAAAAAATCCCCGTATGGGGATTTTTGGTACGCTAATTTTAATTAAAGTCTCTAGGCATAGTGCGAGGCTTTTGTGAAGGCATACTCAAAAGTATGTCGAATAAAAACGCAGCACTTTAACAACGAAACTAATTTAAAATAAGTCTTAGTTTTAGACTTCTATTATTACTGGCAACACCATTGGACGGCGTTGAGTCTTCTGGAACAAGAAATCTCCCAAAGTATTTTTCACATTATCCCTGACATAGGTCCAGTTTACTACTTGTCCAGAGGCAGTTGCTTTTTCAATCGTTTGGATAGTCTTTTTTCTTGTTTGGTATAACAATTCTTTTGATTCTTTCAAATAAACAAAACCTCGAGAAATAATATCAGGTGATTCTTGCACCTTTCCACTTTTTCTATTCACAACAGCAATTACGACGAAGATTCCATCTTCTGCAAGCATTTTTCTATCTCGAAGTACGATTTCTCCAACATCTCCAACTCCAAGTCCATCAACCATAATATAATCCGATGGTACTTCTTGTTTATCAATTTCGATTTTATCTGGCCTTAGGTTTATTATCTGTCCACTTTCAGCAAGTACTACGTTTTCTTCTTTCATTCCAGAGTCTTCAGCTAATCGAGCATTTGCAAAAAGCATCGAATATTGTCCATGAACGGGCATAAAGAACTTCGGATGCATTATCGAAAGCATTTCTCTTAATTCTTCTCTTTGAGCATGACCTCCAGCATGAATATCCATCATTCTATAATTAAGAACAATGGCTTTTTGACGTAATAAATCATCTTTTACCATTTGGACAGTTCTTTCATTTCCAGGAATAACTGAAGATGAAAAAATTATTGTGTCTCCAGGTTTCACATTAATTGATTGATGCTCTCCAGTAGCAATCCTCATTAATCCAGCGTTTTCTTCTCCCTGAGCCCCAGTACACATAATTGTAATCTGGTTGTCGGGAATATTATTTGCATCAGCCACTTTTTTAAGTAAAGTTCCTTTTTCGGTCTTTAAATAACCAAGTTTTTTTGTTATCTCAACATTACTTTTCATTGAATGTCCGATAAATCCGACTCGGCGTCCGTGTTTTTCGGAAAGGGTTATAACTTGTTGTATTCTGTTAACTAAAGAAGAGAAGGTTGAAACAATAATTCTTCCTTTTGCATTTGCAAAAATATTTTCCATATTTTCAAAAATCTGCTTTTCTGAAAGAGAGTGTCCTTCTTCTTCGGCTCCCGTAGAATCAGACATTAAAAGTGAAATTCCTCTATTTCCAATTTCTTTTAATTTAGTGAAATTAGTTGCAGGTTCATTGACCGGAAAATCATCAAATTTGAAATCCGAGGTATGTACAATATTACCCATAGGGGTTTTTACAAAAATACCCATATTATCAGGAATGTTGTGGTTTTGTCTAAAAAATTCAATTTCAAAATTACCAAGCTTTGTTTTAAAGCCATCACAAACTTCCGTAATATCTAATTTAGGATGACTTGGAAATTCGTCTTGTCTTTTTAAAATTATTCCTCTTGCTAGAGGTGATGCAAATATTGGAGGATTTCCAATAGCGTTCATAACATAGGGGATAGCACCGATATGGTCAAAATGTCCATGAGTTATTAAAACTCCGACAATATTTTTATATCGATCATTTTCCTTTAAATATTCAATATTCGGAATAATGTAATCAATACCAGGCATATCTTCTTCTGGCATCCTGAAACCAACATCAATAATTAGGATTTCATCGTTATATTCAAGAATCATCATATTTCTGCCAACCTCACCGAGTCCTCCAAGTGGAATAATCCTAAGTGGATTAACTTCATTTTCTGATTTTGAGGCAAAAGGTTTTTTTGGTAATATTTTTGGTTGCCCCTCAGTCGGTATTCTTTTATCTTTAAAAGGGCGACTGGAAAGGCTTGAT
>JALNZJ010000012.1:4994-10759 GCA_023229485.1 bacterium
TTCTTGTTTCATTTGTATGCGGTCTAAAGGAATGTATCCTTCTTTCTGGCATTTGCGGTTTTTTTTGTTCTTCCATAATTTTATTTTTTAGAGCTATTTTTATAGTTTTAGCTCAAATTTTGTTAATTTATTTTGAGATTAGATATCAAAACGACAAATATTAAAATAGTATTTTGACATTTGACGTATTGATATCTATTTAAGTTTTAATTTATATTATTTTTAGAAAATCGAGATTTTCAGGAATTTCTTTTAACGCTTCCTCAGTTCTTAATACTGGAACTTGCTCATAGTTTTCATTTTTAATCCAACCATCCTTAGTATAAAACCAACAAGCCCCATGCATTTTAGTAATGTTGTCATATTCTGATACGCAATTTTTGCTAATCCAATTTGCCATTTTTAGGACTTTATCTGTAGCATTAATTGTAATATGTCCATACTCACCAGGGATTATTACAGATTCTCCCTTGTGGGCATTTATATAATACGCATCAGTTGAATCTTTTTTTTGCATCAAGTAAATTGCTTCTCCTTCAAGTACTGTATAAAATTCTGAATGTCCGGTTGAATGAAAATGCCCTTTAGTTTTGACAAACTCTTCGCCAAGCATGAGGGACGGGATTACGGTGATGTCATAACGCAATTCTCCATCTTCCTTGACTCCTCTATACATATAATAGAGATCTTGATTTTTTGCATTATCAGCCCAAGACGCATCACACATAACATTCCTCATGTCATCAATAGTCCTAATATCGGGCGTTAGTTTTGTTAAATCTATTTCGTCTTCCATATTTTTTATTCTTATTTTTGTTTCCAAACACGCTTTTCGGATATATACCAATTAGATATATCGTCAAATATTCTTGACTGGTCAATCGCTTTCTTGGTCGAAAAGCCTTTTATTTTTTTATTCAAAAGATAATTATAATTAGTAGAATATAAAAAGATTGCAGGGTTATCTTCTAATATTTTGTTTTGAATGCTGTCTAATATTTCTATTCTTTCACTATCCATACCATCCGAAAATAATCTTGATTTTTCTAACAACTTGTCCAAATCATCATTTTGATAAACAGCTAAATTCCAACCAGGGTCAAATATCTGGCTAGAATGCCAATATGGCAATAGTTCTGGAGATGATCCAAATTTTTCTCCAAAAAGAATAGCATCATAGTCCTTATCCCTAATAACTTTTTTTATGTCATTAGTACTTAATTCAGATATTTCTACCTTTATTCCAATTTTTCCCCACTGCTCCTTTATTTTTAGTGCCACTTTTTTAAGGGTCGGATTGTTGACTGTTTTCAATCTTATTACCAGCTGATTACTTACTTCGGGAACAGTAAAACAAAGACTATTTAATTTTTCCATAGTAGCACCCATTACTTTGCCAGTGCCTTTATCAAGTCCAGAGGGTTTCAATATTTCATCGGCATATTTTTCTTGAAAAGCTATAACAGCTGCCTTTGTTGAATCTCCAAATCTTCCATTTGTTGTTCCGTCTGGATAAATATCTTTATCCCGTGCCAGACATTCTTGAAGTTTTTTAACTTCGCTTCCAGTATCGCCTGATTTTAAACTATGCCTTAATTCAAACCCACTTGATTTTTTAATTATCTTTGTTCTAACACCATCTTTTAGCTCGAAGTCTTCACTATTCAAAATGTTATTTGCTTTTTCTAAGTCGTATTGATTTATATTTTTTGGCAATGGGAATTCGTAAAATTCAGAAAGAATAGGAGAGTTAACTATATATCCATGTCCAGATAATTCACTTAGTATCTCTTGCTTGTTCGTAGCAAGGCTAAGAGCTTCTCTAATTTTACTATTGGAAATATTTTCCTTTTGATTATTCAAAAATATTCCAAAATAATCAGCACTAGCAATTTCCTTATTTTCAACAGCTTTAAATTCTTTATCATTATAAACACCACTATCAACAAATCCTGCATCCAATGCACCAGATTTTAGAAGGTAACTAAGATCATCTTTTTGGAAAAGAAAAGTAATATTGATTTTTTGAATATATGGTTTTTTATTGTAATAATTTACATTTCTTGCAAGAGAAATACTTCTAATTCTCTTATTCTTACCATTTTGATTTTGGATCATATCGTCAATCATATATGGACCAGATCCAATTGCACTTGCAAGATTAAGATCGCTACTAGCAAGGATTGCCTGAATCGGCATCCCTTCCCAAATATGCTTTGGCATAATCTTTATGTTTGCCAAATTATCCATAAAGTTACTGTAAGGTTGTTTTAATTTGAAAAACCCTTTGTATTCAGAATTTTTAACTATTTCAACATTTGTCCAGTAACCTTGAAGTGGACTTAAATAAGTCGGGTCTTGGATTAATCCAAACGTAAAGATAACATCATCCATCGTTAGATTCTCTCCATCATGCCACTTAGCATTTTCTTTTATAGAAAATTCAAAAGTTTTCCCATCGTCTGTAAAGTGATATTCGTTTATTAAGTCTGGAATTATTTTTCCCTGATCATTAAAAGTAACTAATCCAGAAAAAATCAATTCTAAAAGTGCCTTATCTATTTCCGAATTTTGGGCATATAGGGGATTGATAAACTGAGGTTGTCCAACCATTCCTTCTTGCAAGGTTCCGTATTCACTAGGAACAAGTTCAGTATTTTTGTAATAAAATGCAGAAACAGAATAAAACAGAGACGTTAAAAAAACCACTATTAAAAAGATAAACAATATTTTTTCGGACTTAGGGAGAATTTTAAAAAATTGAGACCATTGGCTAAATGAAGGCAAAGAAAAAGAATTTTTCTGCCTATTTTTTTTAAAGAAAAGCATTTTTATTTTACTAAATTAAGCAATTTGAGTATTGATGAAATATCCTGATTAAGGAACAACAAAATAGACAAAATAACAAAGATGACAATCGCAACAACAGTCATGGTTAAAAGATGTTTTTGAAAACCCCTTCTAGTGCTGTAAACTTCATTACCACCACCAAAAGCACTTCCAATAGCAGTTCCTCTTTGCTGAAGAAGTATTAAAGCTATAATTACTAAGCAGACTACTAATTGTATTATAAATAGTATTTGATCCATATATTTATTAAAGTTATTCTCTGACTAAAGATCAGAAGCAAGTAATAATTCTGAAATCCAGACAATAAGAGTTGTTTTGATAAATCCGTAAAAATTAATAATTTGAAATTTTTCTTCAGGGAAGATGGCATCCAACAGCCAAACCAAAAGCCCTACAATAACTAAAGAAAAAATATTAAGAGTGATTACCCTTAATGGGAAGGTGATAAAGCTGAGTATTGGCTTTACAAAAAACAACAATAGTCCCAAAATTGCCCCCACTAATAAAATTGTTTCTATTTGTCCATCATAAAAAACTTCTGCTTTGACAAAATAGACAGATAGAGCAATGCCAACAATGCCAGCGATGATTTTACCGAGAAGATTCATTTGAGACAAGTATAGTCCAAAAATATCAAAAAGTCAACATTTTTATTTCTTAAAATTTGGTTTTAGTCCATATCTTCGATAAATCCTTGATACTTCTGCATATATTTAATATAATAAACAAAACTAAGAAGTTTAATCTATTTTAACAAAATTATGAGAAAATCAGCATATTTAATTTCTCTTTCTATCGTGATTTTATCATTCGCACTCGCTTTTTACTTCTACCCTCAAATGCCGCCATCTATTGCCACCCATTGGGGAATTGAAGGCGAAGTCAATGGGGAAAGTAAAAGTTGGATACTTTTTATCATTCCAGCTCTCACAACTTTCTTTTTTTTATTACTCATCTTTATTCCAAAAATAGATCCACTAAAAGAAAATATTAAAAAATTTAAGGATTCTTATGACGACTTTATCCTTGTTTTTAATTTATTTATGTTTTATGTATTTTCTTTAACGATTGTATGGAATCTTGGTTATTATTTTAATATGACTTTAGGAATATTACCGGGATTCTTTGTTCTTTTTTATTCCCTTGGATCATTGATTACAAAAACAAAAAGAAATTATACTATCGGTGTACGCACACCATGGGCACTTGAAAGTGATAAAATATGGGAAAGGACCAGTAAGATATCGGGAAAGTTTTTTAAGATATTTGGATTAAGCTGTTTAATTTTTATGTTATTTCCTAAATATACCTTCCTATTATTTTTCGTTTTCCTAATAATTGGAATAATTTATATATTTCTTTATTCTTATTTGGAATATAAAAAAGAAATAAAAAAATAATAATTATGCTCAAACCCCTCAAAGGCTTTACCATAATTGAATTAATGGTTACCATTGTGATTATTGGTATCATAACCTCAATAATTTATATTAATTACACCCAGGAGTCTTCTTATCAAGCATCATTAACAAAGGCAAAAGCTTTTGCTACTTCAGTTCCAATTTCATTAGCCGCAAATTTTGTTTCTGAATGGAAGTTCGATGGAGATACAGATATTGGAAGTGCTGCAACGGCTGACGATTTAAAAGATACTTGGAGTGAAAACGATGGAACACTCTCATCTTCTCCCATAATCAGAGGAGGCAATGATTGCATGTCGGGAAAATGTATTGATTTTGATGGAACCGACGATTTTATAAGCTTTGACAGTGACGACACTCTCAACATGACCGATGCATTAACAATTAGTTTTTGGGTAAAAAGACTAGGTAGGGTTGGAGAGGATAATATTATAGTCTCAAAAGATGACGCTAATTCAAATAGACAGTACGTCGTTTATTTTACTAACAATAATACAATAAAATTTACAATTTTTGGATCTTCGGCCAATACAGCAATTATCTCTTCAACTGTTTTTTCATCCCTAAATCAATGGATTTATGTGACAGCAACTTACAAATATGTTAGCGACGGAACCTCCATAATGGACTTGTATGTTAACGGGGAAAAAGATAGCACACAAATCACCAATGCCGTGGGGCCAATAAATACGTCAAGTACGCCCTTAATAATAGGAGACGATGGAGAAACAACACTCAATAAGACATTACGGGGGGTAATTGATGATGTTAGAATTTATGATGTAGCATTAACAACCGCTCAAGTAAAAAAAGAATATTTTACTAAATCAGGTAACTTACATCAAAAAACAAATAAAATTTACTTGACTCGAAAATAATACATGTTTGACCAATTCAATATAAAATTGTAAAATTAATCAAAGACTTTAAATAAAAAAATATGGCAAAAATATTATTAATCGAAGACGACAAATTTTTAAGGGAGCTTATGGCAAAGAAGTTGATAAACATGAAATATGACGTTGTGGTTGCGATGGATGGAGAAGAGGGGCTACAAAAAATTAAATCAGAAAAGCCGGATTTAGTTTTACTCGATTTAATCTTACCAGGAATAAATGGATTTGAAGTATTAGAAAAAGCTAAGGCTGATCCAGACACAGTAACTATCCCCGTAATTATTCTTTCTAATTTAGGACAAGGTGAGGATATTGAAAGAGGATTAAAGTTAGGGGCAAAAGACTTTCTAGTAAAAGCCCACTTCACACCTCAGGAAATTATAGAAAAAATGCAATCATATATTTAATATTATGCCAGAGCTACCCGAGGTTGAAACAACCGTAACTGGTTTAAAAAGAGAAGTCCAGAATAGGACTTTTTTTGGGCTTTGGACCGATACGCCAAAAACTTTTCACAATATTTCTCCAAAGGACTTTGAACTATCGATTAAAGGGCAGAAAATAATCGAAATTAAGAGACGTGCAAAAAATATTTTAA
>JALNZJ010000013.1:0-8057 GCA_023229485.1 bacterium
CGTAATCTTGTTTGCGAGTCCGGCAACTGAGTCTGATTCATGAAGAAAAATCGGTATGCCTAGTAGTTTGCCAGCAAGTATTACTGGTATTGAGCCATATCCCCCTTTGCTGAAAATAAAACGAGGTTTAATTTTTAATAAAAGAAATACAGATTGGATAAACCCTAAGGGGATTTTAAATAAAATATCAATTATATTTTGAAATAATGAATTAACACTGAAATATCTCCTGATTTTTCCAGAAAGTATGGTTTTGATAGTAATACCTTCCTTATTAAAGGCATTTTTAATGAATGGGTCTATTGGGCCAATATAAAAAACATTCGAGTTTTTCTCAATATCTTTGATTTTTCTTGATATGGATACAAGCGGAAAAATGTGCCCCCCTGTTCCTCCTCCCGTTAAAACTATTTTCATTTTTATGCTTTTATTCCCTTTGAAACATTTAATAATAATCCGCAAGCTATTAATTCGAAGATAACATGAGAACTTCCATAAGTTAGAAATGGTAGTGGAGTTCCGCTAAGGGGCAATAGTCCCGTCATGGCACTAATATTTACAAAAGCTTGAAGACTAATCCATGATCCAATTCCTACTGCGATAAATTTACAAAAATTGTCATGGTGTTTTCTTGCAATTCGAAATGCCATATACGTGAATGCAGCAAATAGTCCGATTAGTATGACTGAGCCAATAAAACCTGTCTCGGCGGCATAAATTGTAAAAATAGAATCGGATATTGATTCTGGAACAAAGCCAAATTTTTGCTCGCCTAATCCTAGTCCTGACCCAAATACTCCACCAGAACCGATAGCAATAAGAGCTTGGCTGATATGATATCCTTTGTCTAGTGGGTCTAATTCTGGATTCCAAAAGGTTTTCCATCTTTCTAGCCTATATGAACTTGATATCATAAAACAGAAAAAGGCTATTCCTGCTAATGAAAAAATTCCAACAGTATATTTGAGTGGTGTTCCCGAAGTAAAAAATATTATCATGGCGAGGGTGCAGATAATAATCATGGTACTTAAGTTTGACTGACAAAGAAGTACCAACCCAACTGCACCTAGTAAAATTGCAATACTTTGTAGTTTTTCCTTAGGTGTTTTTTTTGCGGACATTAGAGCAGAAGCATAGATAATCGTTGCGAGCTTTAATGCTTCTGAAGGTTGAAACCCTCCTAATGGTCCCAATTTTAGCCATCTAGTTGCACCATATTCGGTCATACTTAATCCTGGGATAAAAACCAACCACATTCCTATATACGCTAAAAGAAAAATAATAAAACTATGTTTTTTAACAAAATTAAGATTAATTTTATAGGCGATTGCACCAAGAATAAGCCCTGGGAGTATTCCATATAATAGTTGATGTGTTATTAAAAAATCTGCTGAAAGTTTTCTTGATATTGAATATGGAGCTGATGCGGTTGATAAAACTAAAATACCTATAAAAAATAGGAAAAAAATTATTACTAATAAGATTATATTGGGACGATTTTTTGTCTCCATAAATTAGGAACTTATATATGAGATTAATTTTATCAGATTTTTACTCGTGAGAAAATAGCGATGGAATATTAATACGGAGAATCAGTCGTAGGGATATGATTTTATATATTTTTGATAAGTTTCGCCACGTTCTTTATAGTCTTTAAATAGATTAAAACTTGGAGAGGCGGGAGATAAAAGACAAATTTTATTTTTGTTTGTGTTTTTGTATGCAAAATTTACTGCGTCTTTCATGCTTTGTGTTTCAAAAAAAATAATATTATGATTTTTTTTTAATTTTTCTATTTCTAATTTTATTTTTTCTCCTGATTCGGGAAAAAGAACAAGATTTTTTATTTTACTATCGATAATTCGTTTAGCAATTTTTTTAAATGCAATCCCTCTATCCAGTCCTCCTGCAATTAATGTTTCGACATCTTCCCCTAATGTGTCTAAGGCAAAAACAACTGCTTCGGGAATTGTGGCAATAGAATCATCATAAAATTTAATATCATTAAATTCTCCAATATATTCTAAGCGATGGCTTGGAGCTTTAAAATTGTCGAATGTTTTTTTAATTATTTTTTCAGAAATTTTAAATATTTTTGCGATTTCTAAAACAGCACTAATATTATATTCGTGAGTTAAATTTTTAATTTTTGATTCCTTGATGATATTTTTAAATTTTTCTGGATTGATCGGTATTTTTTTTGAAATAATGCTACTGGCTAAGTCTTTAATATTTTTTGATTCTGAATTGAAAATAAAACAATCATTTTTCTTTTGATGTAGGGCAATATTTGCTTTGGCATTAAAATATTCCTTAAAGTTTTTATAGTAGTCTAAGTGTTCGGGATAAATGTTTAGAAAAACTGCGATGTTTGGGCTTTTTTGAAGGTTTTGAAGCTGATGAGAAGATAATTCGAGAATAACTACATCTGATTTGTTTATTTTTGACAAAAATGATAACGGGGCGGTGCCAATATTACCTAATAAATATGCTTTTATTTTTGCTGCCTTTAGTAACCCATAGATAAGTGACGATGTTGTGCTTTTGCCTTTTGTTCCGGTAATTCCGACAATTCTACTATTGCAATTATCAAAGAATAATTGTATCTGGCTAGTAATAATTGCCGTTTTGTTTAAATATTTTTTAATTGAAGATAAAATAATTCCTGAAGTTTTGATAATTATTTCTGCGTCGTTAATATTTGATAAATAATCAGCACCTAAGAACAATTCAATATTTTTATCTTTTTTGAAAATATTCTGAGTTCTAATATCAAAATTTTCTAATTTTCTTTTATCGGCTAGTTTAAGTTTTTTCTGAGGAAAATTTTTACGCAAAAAAGAATATGTATCCAATCCTTCAACTCCTAATCCAAGAATTATTATATTTTTATTTTTTAATTGTGAGATTTTCATTTTTTATTGAAAGTTAGTAAGATATTTTTTCCATGCTTCGGGAATAAAATTATTCTTATCCCAATTATTTAAAATTTTATCAACTTCCAATTCTAAATTTTTATAATTTGGCATAACTTTTTTTTCGAAATATGCCAATAGCTCTGGCTGTTTCTTTTCCAAGGCATTGTTTATTTTCCAGCTAAGGTATAATCCGACTATTGATTCAGTTCTAGTCCCGACGCATTCTAGTGGTTTTACTTTTTTTTCGTCAATTAGTTCTTGTAGGATGGGCAGAAGTTTTTTGTCGTCAAGTAAGTTTTTATTAAAAATAGAAAGTATTTCTTGTTTGCTTAAAAATGGAGAAAGGATGATATAAACAAAAAGACATTTCGAGCATTCTCCGCACCAATCCCCTAATTTTTCTTTTGTTCCTGAGTATGTTTTTTGAGATTCGTTACAACTTAAAAATACATTAAAATATTGTGGAGTTTTTGAAAATATTCTAGCAATCTGAATTTCATACAAAGGACGAAGTAAACTAAAATATTCTAATTCTGAGCAAATATACTTTTGACTATAATTTCTAAATTTTTTTTCGAAATCAAATGTTTTTGAATATTGATGATTGATTTCTTTTTCTTTGTATCTTGTGTTTCCCTCATTAGAACTTTTTTCATTTGAAAGAACGATATATTTTTTGTTGAATAAGACCGCACACAATGCAGATAAAAATGATAGATAGCCGACGAATGGCGTATGTCCATTCAAGTATCCTTCCCTATTTAATTCCAGTAGTTTTTCTTCTATTTTTCTTTTACAAATGATTTCATTGACAAGCCCGCCAACTTTTATCATTTTGGTGGCATTTTTGGTCGGATTTAGTGTCAGGCAGGTTATTTTTTTGCCTATTTGTTTAACGATCTCGATTGAAGTTGCGGAATCCTTTCCTCCGCCAATTGGAAGTAGAATATCTTCACTGGTTATTAATTTTGAGGTTGGATAATCAGATTTTTTTGATTCGCAGATTATATTAATAAAATTCTTTTTAGTAAAATCAATTTTATTTTCAAAAAAATATTGCCCCATTCCGTTTAATAGCAAATCCTCCCACCAGCTTATCTGCCATTTATCTAAAAACCCTGCCTTGATAATTATTCTGGAAGAGCAAAAGGCTTTCCAGTAACTAAAAAGTTCGATAATTCCTAAATTAAAAACTAAATTATTAATAACCCTTTCGTCGATATTAAAAAAAACATCTAAGTCAAGATTTTCGATAACAATTTTTGGTTTAAAAATTATTTCTCCGACAGAAAAAGTGAAAAATATTTTTAATTTTCCTGCGTCTTCTTTGTAATCAAATGATTCATAGCAAAAGTCTGGATATATCTTTCTTAATTCTGATAAGGTTCTTTTAGTTTGCATATCCCGCTAATTTTATTGCTACTCCTAATATAGCTAAAATAACTCCGATAAACCATGCCCTCATTGTGATTTGGTATGGCTTCCAACCAATGGCTTCCAAGTGGTGATGGATTGGTGTTGATAGCCAAATCTTTTTCTTTCTGAATTTTTTTGATAATAATTGGAGTATTACTGACCCCGCTTCAACTACTAGAAGCCCTCCGATTATTGGCAAAACTGCCACAGAATCGGTAAGAAAGGCAACGACAGTCATTGTCATAGTGAGACCAAGAACCCCTGTTTCGGTCATATAGAACTTGGCTGGAGGAATATTAAACCAAAGAAAACTAAATAAGGCTCCAAAAATAACCATACAAAAAGTTGCTAAATCATATTGACCTTGGATGAGTGCAATAAATCCAAAGGCTGCAAATATTGAACTGAATGCACCTCCTGCAAGTCCATCTATACCATCGATTACTCCGCTTGCCCATGATGCTAATCCAACAATTACGAAAAGAGCGATATAGAGAATTCCTAGTTCCAAGTCCATTCCTTCTGGAAAACCGAAAAGAAAAGGTATGTGAATTGAAGAGTATCCGAGTTTAAAATAAAGCCATGATCCTCCAATCAATCCGATTAATATAATAAAAAGCATTCTTGTTTTGAAAGTAAGTCCGCCTCCGATATATTTTCCTTTCCCATAAACTACTGACATATCATCTAGAAGTCCTAATATTGACGCCGAAAATAATGCAAATAAAGGTATCCATGTTTGTTCTCTTGAAAAAAAGTTTAATCCTTTAATCCACCAAATATCTGAAAGATTACTGGCTATTAACGTTAATAATAAGATAATAAAAACGCTTATCCAAATAATCAATCCTCCCCCTCTTGGAACAGTTGTTTCTTTTTCACTGTGCATACTTAAAAAAACAGTTGCATCTTGACCATCGATTGTTTTTAATCGAGCTGTTTTTTTCCAAAATTTTATTTTATGCAAAAAAGGAATTAAAAAACTTGCAAGGATAAATCCTGTGATTGATGAGGCTACAGTTAGGATTAGTATTTTTATTAAGTTAAAAGCTACCATATTAAATAGAAAATATTATATTTCTTACCAAATAAATTGTTTCGCGATTCGTGTTTTGAGTTTTCTTGCAACATCAAAACGATCTTTTGCTCCAATGATTATGTTTATTATATAGTTTTTTTCAAAAAATGAAAAATTAGGAGGTTTTGATATCAAAACTAAACAACCTTTTGCTTTATTTGTAAAACCTGTCTTGCCCCAAAGAAAATCCTTGCTTTCAGATAATAAAATATTAGTATTTATGCTGTTTCTAGTAATTCCCTCCTGATTATACGTCGTATATTTTGAGTTGGATAATATCTCTGGAATGGATTTATATTTATTAGTAATGTGTAAAATAAGTTTTTCCAAATCTTTTGCTGACGTGACATTTGTTTCACCATTTTCGAGGTCCAATCCAGTTGGATTTAAGTATTTAGTATCTCTCATATCAAGCAAAAAAGCTTTTTGATTCATTTTTTTGATAAATTCGGTGCGATCTACTTTTCTAGCTAAGGCCTCAGCCGCTTCGTTATTAGATTCGATAAGCATTATATAAAGAAGGTCTTTAACAGAATATGTTTCATTTGATATAAGTTTTTTAGGGTCTCCTTCGGTTTTAGTAATATCATTACTAATTTTGATATTATTTTTGGGATTATAGCTATCAATAACAATTATGGCTGTCATTAATTTAGTTATAGAAGCCATTGGTAGCTGTTTTTCTGAATTATACTTAAAGAGGGTCTTGTTCTCGTTATTGATTGAAGAGATTAAAATAGCTTCTGCGTCAGTAGAAAATGTTTCTTGATATTGTTTCTTGATGGGAGTGAAGGAATTCGCCCCTTGAAGAAAAGATAAAAGATACGGGTTAATTTCTTTTTTTTGAAAATATTGATGTTTATTGAACAAACAAGCTAAAAATATTAGCCCAATAAATAAAAAAAGAAGCGTAAGATTGGAATAAAAATTTTTCATTATTAATAAATGATAAAAACAAAATAGCCCTAGTGGCTATATTTTTATTTAATAATATCTTGAAGTTTTTCTAGAATTTCTGTTGGATTAAAATTAGATTTTATAAGATAACTTGTTGCTCCGAGAGAATACGCCTTATCTCTTGTTTCATTATCATCAAAATTTGACAAGACAACTACTGGAATATTAACAATATCCTCATGACTGTTTCTTTTTTCTAGAAACTTAATACCACTTTCCTTTGGTAGTAATATATCAAGAATTATCAAATCTGGATGTTCCTCTTTTGCAATTTTTAATCCTCCGTCGACGTCTATGCTGTTAAAAACCTTAAAGCCGGCTTTCGTAAATTTGAATTTATACATTTCAAACAAAATCTTTTCATCTTCGATGATTAGTATTTTTTTCACGGTTTTGTATTTATTTTAATTAAGTTATGGGTTTTGTTGATTATAAAACAGAATTAATAAATGGTAAATGGTCGTATGGTAATTAGGAATAAGTAATCAGTGTCTAGACAGGGAACGAGTTATGCTCGAGGGCGGGGCTTGGCAATTCTAGTAGTTGGGGCAGGTGCCGAGAATATCCTGTTTTAATTTCTGACTTAAGTTATAGATTGTGCCTGCACCCATCATTATGACAACATCAAAACCAGCAATGACTTCTTTTATTTTTCCACCATCTTCAAGATAAATGCATTCTTTATTATTTATGCTTCCGGCTAAAATTCTTGAGTTATATTCATTTTTTAATTTTTCGTCTCCTTCACGCCCGGTTACATCATAAACATCTAATAAAAAAAGCTTATTAATGTTTTTATTATTTAGATTTTTTTGGAACGAAGAAATAAAATCATCAAATAGGAACTGGGTCCTTTGATATTGATGAGGTTCGTAAATACAACATATTTTTTTGTCTGGATATTTTTCTCTAGCAGAAGATAATGTTGCATCAATTTCGCTTGGATGATGAGCATAGTCATCTATTAATATGAAATTTGGCATTTGAGAAATATCAAATCTTCTCCATGTTCCCTGAAATTTTGATAAAGAATTTAATATTTTTTCTTCGTCTGCTCCTAAAATTTTGCCAATCTTGTACACGACTAAAGCGTTTAACAAATTGTGCTCACCTGGTAGTTGCATTATTGGTTTTATTTTTTCGATTTCTTTATCGGTAATTGAAAAATCAATATTTACACCTTTTGATTTTAGGTTTATTCCTTCTTTCTTTATCAAATATCCATTTTCAGGAATATGAGAAACAAATTCCGCAAACGCTTTTTTAATATTTTCTAACGTTTTATAATAATCTAAATGGTCTGCTTCTATATTAGTAATCGCTACTATTTGTGGATAGTAATTCAAAAATGAAGCTTCATGTTCGCAAGCCTCGATAACTAAATATTCGGACTTCCCTGCCCTAAAGTTTGTGTTATCAAATTCTTTAAGTTTTGTTCCGACAATAATTGTAGGATCAAGTCCTGCCTCAATAAGTGCTAGCCCTAGCATAGAGGTAGTAGTGCTTTTGCCGTGTGTGCCTGAGATCGCAATAGTATAATAATTTTTTGACAGCTCTCCCAAGGCTTCTGGATAGGATAAAATTTTCAATCCTCTCTTTTTTGCCTCGACTATTTCAGGGTTTTCTTCTTTAGCGGCAGGGGTATGAATTATTTCGGTGCAATTTTCGGGAATATTTTCTGCTTTTTG
>JALNZJ010000013.1:8067-10662 GCA_023229485.1 bacterium
TAGTCGCACCACTTTTTCTTAATGTTTCGATTAGTTCTGAGTCGTAAGCGTCAGAGCCAGCAACCTGCTCTCCTCTACTTAAATAAAATTTAGCTAATGCGGAAATTCCTATTCCGCCAATGCCAATAAAGTATTTCATATAATTATTGGTTAGTAATTAATAATTAGTAACTGGTAACTAGTACTTTGAGCCTTGCTTTACAGCAAGTAGGAATGATAGAAAATTAATCGCTTTAATTATTTTTTTCTAAAGGAAATGATTTTAGAATACAATATTCTGAGCCTCCTTTTTTGATAAAGCTTTCCATAATTTCTATTGATTTGATTGATAATCCAAGACCAATATCTTTTCCAATATCTGGAATTTCTTCTGGATTGATTTTTTTGAATTGCCATTGGGTTATTCGGCCTAATGTAATATGCGGAGTATATTTTTTGTCGATTTCGGCATTGTATCCATTATTTAAGATAGCCCTTTCTATATTTGTCTGAAGCTGCATTAATTCTTTTGTTTTTTCGAGGTTGGCCCAGATCATTTTAGGATTTTCTTTGTTTGGACCATAGTTAATATCGTTAATTAATAAATCAAAATTTTCCAATTTTTCAACTGCTTTTTCGGTTATATCAAAAATTTCCATTAATTCTAAGTCTTCAACCTCTCCAACAAAAAGAAGCGTACAATGTAAGCTTTCTTTCTTAATCATTTTTATTGGTGAAAAATCGAAAGAATAATAAAACTTTTGCTCAATTTCTTTTTGGTTTTCAGCGAGATTATTTTTTATTTTCTCTCCAAGGTTTATAGCAATAAAAATTCGTTTTTTCATTAAGTACAAAATAGCACTTTGGCCAATAAAATTCAATTATTGAATCATCGACGATTGGCGAAAAATATTAGAACATAAAATGACAAGTCGTGCGTCGAGGTCCGACCTCAGGTCGGACCTCGTCAGTAGTAAGGGGCAAAAGGAAAAAAGGAATGGTCGGTCTGTGCGAGGCGAAGCAAAAAAAAGAGAGGTTTCTCGCTAAGAGATGCCTCTTTGTTGTTTTTGCCAGGACGAGTAGTCCTGTGCCACCACCCAATAGTCCCTTTCTCGGTAAAAAAGGAGCTTTTGGGTGTGATTATTCAAAGGAATAATCATAGTTGGCTCAACGAAAATTCTTGGCCAGTATTCCGTTGAGCAAACGAGCTCGTATCCAACTCCCACTCCAAACCCCAAAAGTGATGATTTTGGGGGCGTTTCCTGTGTGTAACAGGCAATTCTTGACACTGCTGACATGATCTAGCCATATTATACAATTTGAGTTTGTGACTGTCAATAGTTAATTGTACATTATTGATATTAGAACATAAAATGACAAGTCGTGCGTCGAGGTCCGACCTCAGGTCGGACCTCGTCAGTAGGGAAAGAAATAAAAAAAGGCTCTTCTCTAGGAAATGCCTCTTGTGCTCATCTCTCTTCTGTAGTCCCTTTCGACTATATCTCTTTTTGGTTTTTCACTATACCTCAGTAAACATTGCTTTCTTCCTAACTCCTGTATTTCTTCCGGTATAATAATTGGCTCATACCAATCACAACAAATTAGCACGAAGAAATCGTTAGTGTCTTTGATTCCACAAGGGGTTTCTTCTGTGAGCGTTCCCTGCGTGTAACAAATTCGTCTGATTACCTCTGACATGATCTGGCTATTATTATACGATTGTGATTATGGTTGTCAATAGTTTAATATTATAACATAAAATGACAAAGCGTGCGTCGAGGTCCGACCTCAGGTCGGACCTCGACAGTAGGGAAAACGAAAATGAGGGGTGATAAAAAAATGATAAAAAAATAAACCCACCTTTGCTGAAGCTTTGGTGGGTAGAATTAATTTGCATTATGCAAATTGGCTATCTCCGTTGTCCGAATTAATTGGCAGTTTTTGTTGTGTTTCTGGAATATACTTCTCCTCAATTGTTCCCTGTGCGGGAATAATTAAACCGCCGCTTAGTGTTGTTTGAACATTAGTCATTTTAAAAACCTCAAGATGCTGGAATTATTTTAGCATAAAAAATGAAAAGAAAAAACTGACAGAAAATAATTTGATATCACCCTCGTGGTGGAGTATTAAATATAAAAATTTATTGACATTGCTGATTAAATATTTATAATCAAGGCAATATGAAAATTGATTTACATTGCCATACGTTTCATTCGGAAGATGGCACGTCCTCTATCAAAAGCATAATAAAACAAGGAAAGAAAAAAGGGCTAGATGGGGTGGCTATTACCGATCATGAAAATGCTGATGCTTGGAAAGAAGCTGTTTTTTGGGGTAAAAAATGTGGATTTGAGATAATCCTCGGTGAAGAGATAAAAAGCTCTCAGGGGGACATTTTGGGGCTTTTTATGAAGGAAAAAATCGATGGCAAGGGTAAAGATCCTCGCTGGATAATGGAGGAAATAAAAAAACAAGGTGGTCTAGTATTTATTCCCCATCCTTTTCATGTAATTGAAGGATTTAAAAAATCGCTTGAACAATACCTTTATCTAATTGATGGAATAGAAGTTTATAATGGGAGGCGTCCGCTTCATAAGGGGGATAGATTAGCTGAGG
>JALNZJ010000112.1 GCA_023229485.1 bacterium
AATTTGACATGGCTTTTACTTCGGTTTTAATTCGGGCTATAAAAACTCTTGAGATAATCCTTCAGGAAATGGAAGTGACTATTCCTGTTAATTGTAATTGGAGACTTAATGAGAGGCATTATGGGGCTCTCCAAGGTATGAATAAGTTTGAGATAAGAGATAAATATGGCGAGGAGCAATTTATGCAGTGGAGGAGGGGGTATGAACATAGGCCGCCAGAATTAGAGAAAAACGATCCGCGTTCTTCAAGGGGAGATCCGAAGTATAAGGATTTGAAGGAAGAGGAGATACCTCTTGCCGAGAGTTTGAAAGATACCGAAGAAAGAGTTTTGCCTTTTTGGATAGACACTATCGTTCCAGCAATAAAAAAAGGAAAAAGGGTAATAATATCCGCACATGGAAACAGTATTAGGGCAATAATGAAATTTGTAGAGGAATTGGATGCAAAAGAGATAGAGGTGGTTGAAATTCCAACTGGCATACCGATTGTTTATGAGTTTGATGAAAACATGAAAATGACAAAAAAATATTATCTTGATGAAACGGCAAAATAGCCGTTTTGTTTTTTGGCAATCATAGGTATTGACTGATAAGGAAAGAGTGTTATAATTTTGGTAATATAAATTGGAGAAATTATTTATGATTACTGAAAGGCAATCGAGGATATTAAAAGCTTTGATGAAGGAATATATTAAAACTGCAGAACCAGTAAGTTCTGGTTTTTTGGCTGAAAAATATGACTTTGGTTTATGCTCTTCGGCAATAAGAATTGAGATGCAGAATTTGATCCAATCTAATTATTTGGAGCAACCCCATACTTCTGCCGGCAGAGTGCCAACCGATAAGGCTTATAGGTTTTTTGTAGATCAGATGTTGGTTGATATAGAAAAAGAAAAGGAGGTTAAATTTGAAAAGATGATTGAGGAGATTGTAGAGCGGGATATTGAGGATCGGTTTAGAATGGCTGGTGATTTGGTAAAAAAGCTTTCTGAACTTTCTTCGAGTTTTATAATTATACATTATCCTGATGATAATCTTTCTTGGAGGTCTGGACTTGAGAAGATGGTGAGCGAGCCAGAATTTTTGCATCAAAATTTTATTTCTGAGTTTTTATATTTGGTTGATGAGATTGAAGAAAAATTTGTCACATTAAAGCCGCAGAATGAAATAAAAATTTTTATTGGAGAAGAAATTCCTATTTTAAAATCTTGTAATATGAGTATTATTTGTGCACGGATGACTTCTATTAGTGAAAGTGAAATTGAAGCAAATATAGCATTGATTGGGCCTAAAAGAATGAATTATGGCAAGAACATATCTTTGATAAATCATTTGAATAAAATTTTAAGCGAATTTAAATAGCATGAAAAAAGAAGATAAAAAAGAAGTAAAAGAAAAAAATGTAAAAGGAGAAAAGGATCCTTTAATTGATATAGTTTTTCAATTAAAAGAAGACCTAAACGAGTTACAGATGAAGAACAAAGAAGTTTTTGCTGGATGGCAAAGAACAGAAGCAGATTTTTTGAATTATAAAAATCGAGAGTTTGAGAGATTAGATGAACTTAATTTTCGGATTAAGAAAAATATTTTAGAAGGCTTATTGCCAGTACTTGATAATTTTGATTTAGCAGAGAAGGCAATATCAGAAGACGAAAAAAAGAATAATAATATAAAAGGGTTATTGCTTATAAAAAAGCAATTAGATTATTTTTTGAAATCAATCGGGCTTGAAGAAATATTAACAATAGGAATGCCTTTTGATTCCTTAACTTCTGAAGCGATTGAGGAGGTGGATATGGGTCAAGAGGGAGTTGTTGTCGAGGAGATTCAAAAAGGTTATAAAATGAATGGAAGAGTTATTCGTCCTGCAAAAGTTAAGATTAGTCGATAGATTAGCACTCTTGACATTTGACTGCCAAAAAGATAAAATGGTGGCATAAGATTAAAAATTAAGATTAAAATATTATGGCAAAAGTATTAGGTATAGATTTAGGTACTGCAATTACAAAATATGCTTCAATCGTAAATGGCGAACCAAAAGCGATTGAGAGTAGAGAGGGGTCCGTTTTGACTCCTTCGGTTGTTGCACTTACAAAAGGTGGAGAACGGGTTGTGGGAATTTTGGCTCAAAGGCAAGCTATTACTAATCCCAAAAATACTATTTACGCTGTTAAGAGATTTATCGGAAGGAGATATTCTGATAGTGAGGTTCAAAAAGAATTGAAGCTTTTGGCTTTTGAAACAAGAAAGAGGCAAGAAGATGACAGTGTCGAGATTATGTTGGGAGATAAGTGGTATACTCCGATTGAAATATCATCAATGATATTGCAAAAAGTAAAGTCTGATGCAAAAGAAAAGCTAGGAGAAGATATTGTAAACGCGGTAATTACTTGTCCTGCAAATTTTGATGATTCTCAAAAAAAGGCGACGATGGCTGCTGGAGTGATAGCAGGATTCAAGGTGCTTCGAGTCATCAATGAACCGACAGCGGCTGCACTTGCGTATGGATTTAATAAGAAGAGTGACCAGCAAATATTAGTATATGATTTTGGAGGTGGTACATTTGACGT
>JALNZJ010000113.1 GCA_023229485.1 bacterium
TGTAACCGATATTTCTATGGTTGGAGATACTTGCAGTCCGATTATTCGAATATCAGGAGATACCAACAATGACAGTAAGCTTGATGTAAACGAAGTATGGTCATATAGTTGTTCAACAACACTTTCAGTAAATCATACGAATACCGTAACAACAACTGGTTGGGCAAATGGATTAAATACAACCGATATAACGAGTGCAACAGTTGTTGTCGGAACTTCAATACAGCCACCAATAATCCACATAACAAAAAGTCCTGAGCCATTAACACTTCTTGCAGGAGGAGGAATCGTCACTTATACCGGAAAAGTAACTAACCCAACAACTACTCCACTAAACAATGTTCGTATTACTGATGATAAATGTAGCTCAATAACATACATCTCAGGAGATACTAACAACGACAAGAAGCTTGATTCTAATGAAGTATGGACATACGCCTGCCAAGTAAACATTACCAATACAACGACTAGTACTACTATTGTAAGCGGGGAAGCTAACGGATTTACAACAAGGGATATTGCGATCACTACCGTTGTCGTAGCCGATGCTACTCCATTGTTACCAAAAACAGGTTATCCTTCGTTAGAAAAAACAGCTTTCGGGCTTATGGCACTACTAGGGATTAGTGCATTATCAATAATAGCCATTATTAATAGAAAAAAACGCAAAGCCTAAAGTTATGAAGTTAAAGTTATTAAAATGGATATTATTATTACTATTTTTTATCATTTCAATAATTACAATCTTTTTAATGTTTTATGTTTATCCCTCTAAAAGTAAAAACAATGTCGCAGTTCAAGTTGAAGCCTCTAATGAAAAGACAGCTTTAAAAATTCCAACCCAGATAATAATTCCAAAAATTAATGTTGATGCTGCTATTGAATCAGTAGGCCTTACTCCTCAAGGAGAAGTAGGTGCGACAGAAGGCCCCATCAATGCTGCTTGGTTTAATCTTGGCCCAGTTCCTGGCGAGATAGGAGCTTCAATTATTGATGGCCACTCAGGCTGGAAAGATGGAACACCAGCGATATTTGATAATTTACATAATCTAACAGAAGGAGATAAAATATATATAAAAAATCAAAAAGGGGATACCATTACTTTTATAGTACGCTCACTCCAAATTTATGGAAAAAATGAAAATACATCAAGTATTTTTATATCAAATGATGGATTAGCACATTTAAACCTCATAACTTGTGCAGGCTCATGGAACAAAAATAAAAAAAGTTCCTATGACCGATTAGTAATATTTACTAATAAAGAATAATAAAAATTTACAAATGAATAAAAAACCAGAAAAAAAATCAAATTTAATGAAGATGGTTATTGTTGGTGCAGGCATTGCTAGTGTTGCCGCAACCGCTTACTTTTTCCTTGGATCTAAAGGAAAAAAACATCAAAAACATCTCAAGTCTTGGGCTATTAAAATGAAAGGTGACGTTATAGAAAAAATAGAGGAAGCTAAGGATGTCAGCATGACCTCTTACCATGAAATAATTGACAATATAGCTGCAGAGTACAAAAAAGGAGAGAATGCAAATCAAGAAGAAATTGATGAATTAGCCAAAGACTTAAAAAAGCATTGGAAAACCATCAGTGGATCCGTAAAGGAAATAAAAAAAGATGTTAAAAAAGATTTAAAACCCAAAAGCATAAAAACCAAGGCAAAAAAATAAATACCAGAAATAAAAAAGCAGTCTCTAAAAAGCACCGAAAGGTGCTTTTTTTGTAGTAAAAGCCGCCAACAAACAAATAACACCTCAGTCTTTTCAAAGGAAATATACTTTTAAGGCAAAAACTCTTAATTGTATTTAAATATATAAAATGATATATTTAGTTATATTTTATTATGCAAAAATCAAAAAAAGAAGAAAAACCCAAAAAGCAAAACATCTTCGGACTACTAAAATCATACAAATTATTAATAACACTATTAATACTTTCAACCCTTGTTGCCAATGGGCTAAACCTGGTTGTGCCTAAGATTATTTCATCTGCCATAGATACTTATACTAATGGCAATTTTGTTTTAAATAAAATTATTATTGAGTTCTTTTTAGTTTCTTTTGGAATTTTTATTTTTTCCTACGTTCAAAGCTTAATACAAACTTACTCTTCAGAAATAGCTGCTCGTAATCTTCGCAAACAGTTTATTGATAAAATATCCGTTCAAGAATATTCTTACATCAACAAAATTACACCCGAAAAACTATTAACCAATCTCACCTCCGATATTGATGCAATAAAAATGTTTGTCTCTCAAGCATTGCCATCTATTATCTCGTCTATATTTCTAATTATCGGTGCTAGCGTAATGCTTCTCTTAATAGATTGGCAACTAGCTCTAGCAGTGCTAACCGTTATGCCACTTATCGGTCTCGCATTTTTCTTAATATTTCGAAAAGTTACCAAACTTTTCAAACGTGCTCAAGAATCAATTGATTGGCTTAATAAAGTAATCCACGAAAGCATTTTTGCCTCAGCTCTAATTAGAATATTAAATGCACAGCAAATTGAAACTGAAAAATTTCTTGCTGCAAATACCGAAGCAAAAAATGTAAAT
>JALNZJ010000014.1 GCA_023229485.1 bacterium
CGTGGACTCATTCAAACTGATGCTGCGATTAACCCAGGAAATTCTGGCGGACCTCTTGTTGATATGCAGGGGAAAGTTATTGGAGTTAATACGGCAATGATTGTCGGGGCAGAAAATATTGGTTTTACCATTCCAATCAATTACATAAAAGATGACCTTAGTGAAGTAAAAGATACCGGGAAAATAAAAAAACCATTTCTTGGGATTAAATATATTCTCTTAAGCGATGAGATTACAAAAGAAAATAAACTCGATTATAATTATGGAGCACTAATTGTTCGAGAAATGTTTGGAGAACCACCAGTTGCAAAAGGTTCGTCCGCTGAGCAAGCGGGATTAAAAGAGTATGATATTGTTCTTGAAATGAATGGAGAAAAAATTACACAAGATAATCCCTTGAATCATATTCTTTCAAGTTTTCAAGTAGGGGACAAGACAGAGTTGGTGGTAGCAAGAGGGAAAACAATTAAAAAAATAATCGTAGATTTAAAAGAAAAGAAATAATAAATATCCGCTTAATAGCGGATTTTTATTATTTTATAAAAAATATATAAAAAATTAAAACGGACAAAGTCCGTTTTTATAATTCTCCATTAATTTCCTTTTCAAACCGATCCAGAAAATTCTTAAAATAAGCAATTCTTTCTTGAGCTAATTTTTTTCCTGAAGAAGTAAACATTTTTTCTCCAATTTTTTTTATCTTCACTTCAAATTCAGTCTGAGGACTGTCGGTAGTTTTAGATTTTCGTTCGACTGCTTGCCTTGTTTGTTCAGGATTTGTATATATCTGGGTATTATTTCGTCCCACCCAAGCCATTGCTCTTGCTATGCCTATTGCACCAGTCGAATCAAGCTTATCAGCGTCAAATAGTATTTTAGCCTCAATCGTTTCTGGCTTGATATCATTACGATAGCGATGGGCAGATATGCAATGCCTTATATTTTTAACTTCAGCATTGGTGAAACCATAATCCTTCAAAATTAAACCAGCCATTTCAGCACCGAGTATGGCGTGATCTAGACTGGAATCATTATTTTCTTTTTCTCTTGCAATATCATGCAGCATTGCTGCAGCTTCAAGTACATTCATATCTACATCTTTTTCTTCTTTAGCTAGATGTAAACACAAATTATAAACCCTTATAGTATGTTCAAAGTCATGATCAGAAGAAGATGGAATATTAGCAACAATATCCTTAAGTTTCTTTATCATTTCGTTCATATTTTTACTTTAATATATTTTTCCGCATCTGTCACTATGACGAGGTCCGACCTGAGGTCGGACCTGAGGTCGGACCTCAGCACGACTCTCCATTTATATAATAAGGGTTGCCTTAAAATGGTTCTTTATATACAATTAAAGCATTAATAAAGTAATCAATAAAAGAAATGAAAAAAATATCATTACTTGTCATCTTATTTTCTTTTTGCTTTTTAGGGTTTGCTAGTGCCAGCACCGATGGGTGGTGCTACAATTTTAAAAAAGACCTTAAATTAGGAAGTAAAGGGGAAGATGTTAACGCCCTTAGAACAGCACTAATAAAAGAAGGAGTTTATAAAAGTGAGTGGACCTCAAGTTCCTTTGACATTTACATTACTGCAGCCATAATGGATTTTCAAAATAAATATAGTCAAGAAATATTAACTCCAAACGAAATAACTAAGCCGACTGGAATTGTTGGAAAATTAACAAGGAAAAAGTTAAACGAACTTTTTGCATGTGCGGGAAATGCTAGTACAACCCCCACAGTAACATCCGAAGATAAAAATACCGTCATTGCAAAGTCTATTAATTATATAAATAAATATCTTGCACAAGGAGTAACCGTTACCCTTGGAACAGTGGACAGCAATACATATTCTTTTTACAAATTTGAAGCAATGTCTAATGGTAATCCAGTTACAGTATATGCTTCAACCGATGGTAAAAAAATAACATTTCAAGAAGTAGATATTTCGAAAGAGCCAGTTACTGCCACTAATCCAACAGCATCAACTGAGATTAAAAAATCAGATAAACCATCCGTTGAATTGTTTGTTATGAGTCATTGTCCTTATGGTACTCAAATAGAGAAGGGGATTATTCCAGTAGTTGAGGCGTTGGGTGACAAAATAGATTTTAGTCTAAAATTTTGTAACTATGCTATGCATGGAGAAGCTGAATTAAAAGAAGAATTGAATCAATATTGTATTCAGAAAGAACAAAAAGATAAGCTCATTCCTTATTTAAAATGTTTCTTAAAAGAGGGAAAAGGGGACGACTGTCTTGCCTCTGTATCAATCGATAAGACAAAATTAAATTCTTGTACAGTAAGTGGCGAGAAAGAATTTAACGTCATTTCAAATTATACAAACAAAAAAGATTTTGTTGGAGAATACCCTGGCTTCAATATTTTTAAAGCAGACAATGAAAAATACGGCATTCAAGGTTCTCCTACATTAGTTATTAATGGAACACAGGTTCAATCGGGAAGGGATAGTAATAGTTTACTAAAGTCTATCTGCGGTGCCTTTAATGGTAATCCAGAAGCTTGCAGTAAATCTATTTCCAGTGAAACACCTGCTGCGGGATTTGGAGTGGGTTCAACTACTGCGACGACATCAGGTGGATGCGGAAATTAATTTTAGGGCAAAAAGACAGAGGGAAACTCCTCTGTCTTTTATTTGCCTTTCCGTATATCTCAAGCTATACTAAGCTAGTCCCTTTAAAAGCAAGTTTAAAAACTTCATCTTTGAGGGATTTTTTTGTGGGAGAAATGATAAAATGGAGACGATTATGGCTGACAGAAATCAATCTGAAAGATATGATCCGATTTTAGAAGTCAGGAGTGCAAAAACTCCTCAAGACATTGCATGGGCATATATGCTTGTAGTCAACAACAAACAGCAGTGTTCAATTTTTTTGGATGAAGTAAAAAAGAAAAACATAAATGAAGAAGAGTGGAAGGTCATTGCTGGTTGGTGCATAAAATTAGGTTTGGAGGATTTGAAGCAAAAAGTTTTTAACATACCGCCATATGTGCCGGTTGATATTTAGTCAAATTTTATTAATTTGACTTTATTTTATTAAGTAGCCATATATGCACCAAAAATGGCAAATAGTTCCAAGAAGAACAAGGATGTGGAAAATTTCATGGAAACCAAAACCTTTGCGGATGTTTGGTTTTTTGCAAGCATATATTACTGCACCAACTGTATAAAAAACTCCTCCAATCATCAACCACCAAATTGCTTCAGCTGGAATTGCTTTTGACAGGGGATATATAAGACCTATACTCAACCAAGCCATCAACAAATATAATCCAGTTGCACCCCAACGAGGCATTTTTGTCCAAAACTTTTTAAAAAATACCGTTGATATTCCAAAAATTGCTATTACCCAGATAGAGATAGTAGAGATTGTTCCGAGTAGTCCAGGAAGTCCTATCAAACAGAGCGGGGTATAGGTTCCAGCAATAAGGACATAAATCATTGCATGATCAATCCTTCTAAAAATATCAATTTCTTCGGCACTTGTTCCAAACAAATGATAAAATCCGCTAGAAGCATAAAGCATCATCATACTTAATCCAAAAATCAAAGAAGGAAAAATTTTTTCTGATTGATTATTTTGAATGCAGGTAACAATTAATACAATCGTTCCAATTAATGCTAGTAATGCTCCTCCCGCATGCGAATATCCACTAATAGTATCTTTTATTTTCATAAGAATAATTTATTATTATAAACTTATTATATAGTATTAATTTTTTAGGTGCTATATAGTTTTTTCACAATAAATATGCTAGTATGAACAGCAATGAAAAAGAAATGCCCCAAAAGGGGTATTTTTATTATAATGTTTTTTTACATGCAAAGCCTCAAGCAATCAATTACTATTTTTCTATAACTCCACCACCAAGAACAATGTCTTTATTATAAAAAACAATTGACTGTCCAGGAGTAACCGCAAATTGTGGCTTTGAAAATTTTAACTTAGCTTTTGTTTTTTCTTTAGTTATAAAAACTGCACTAGCAAGATTAGCCCCATATCTTATTTTTACTTTTATTTTTTCAGGAGTATTTTCAAAAGGAAGTATCCAATTAATTTTTTTAACCCTTACGGTTTCAGTATAAGCAAGGCATTTTGGTCCAGCAATAATAGTATTTCGAAGCATGTCTATTTTAAGAACATAGTATGGTTCTGGCAGCCCACCGATGTTTAAATTTTTTCTTTGCCCTAGTGTATAATTTATTATTCCTTTATGCTCTCCAAGTATTTTGCCATTATGGTCAACGATATAGCCAGACTGTCCCTTTGGGAGTAGGGCAGAGTAACTATCACATTCCACAAAGTTTTGACTTTCAGGCTTATTTGCAAATTCTTCAAACCCATTTTCTCTCGCAAAATTTTTGACAGCTTCCTTAGTTTTTATACCTAAAGGGAATATTAGTTTTTTTAATTGGGATTGTTTTAATCTATGTAAAAAATAAGATTGATCCTTATGTACATCTAATCCTTTTTTTAAAATATATAAATTACTTTTTTTATCAAGAGCTACCCTTACGTAATGTCCAGTTGCAAAATAGTCAAATTTTATTCCAGTATGTAATGCTTTTTCAATTAAAAATCCAAATTTTATTTTTGCATTACAAACGACACACGGATTGGGAGTTTTTCCTTTTTGATATTCTTCTTTGAAGTATTTTAATACGTTTTCTTGGTACTCATCTCTTAAGTCAATTATATAGTGAAGAATACCAAGCATTTCACAAGCACGTTTTGCTGCGGCAATATCCTTTGCTTCTCCAGGACCATAGCACCCACTTCGATTGCCTTTAACTAGAGGGTTATCATCCCAAATTTTCATTGTCAGTCCAACAACAGAATATCCTTTATTTTTTAGCATGAGTGCGGTCATGGTAGAATCTACTCCTCCACTCATACCAACAGCTACAATTTTATTTTTCATCATTTTTTACTTTTTAAAAGAGCGGACAATAGTGTCCGCTGCATTTATTGCCTCATTTTTATATTTAGTTCTTTTAGTTGTTTTTCACTAATTTCTGAGGGGCTATCCATCATCAAATCTTTTCCTTTTCCATCTTTAGGAAAGGCATATATGTCTCGAATAGAGTCAAGATCAGACAAGACCATTAATATTCTATCAATACCAGGAGCATTCCCTCCATGTGGAGGTGCCCCATATTCGAAAGCTCTAATCAAGGCACCAAACTGAGCATCAACTTCTTCTTTTGAGTATCCAGCAATTTCAAAAGCCTTATACATTACTTCTGGATTGTGATTTCGGATAGCTCCACTTGAAGCCTCAAAGCCATTAAGAACGAGATCATATTGGTAGGCAAGAATATCTAGAGGATTTTTTTCAAGTAATGATTTTAAACCTCCTTGAGGCATAGAAAATGGATTATGCTCAAAGTCGATTTTTCCCGCTTCTATTTCGGAATATGAATACATTGGAAAATCAACTATCCAGCACCAAGCAGCTTTTGTGTTATCTTTTAGTCCGAGCATATTAGCACATTCATTTCTAACAGCCCCAAGAGAAAGACAAGCAATTTTCCATTCATCGGCCGCAAAGAATATTATATCTCCCGATTTCGCATCGACTTCAGTAATTATTTTTTGAGTTAATTCTTCTCCTAAAAATTTTATGATAGGGGAGGATATTTCATTTTCTTTGATTGATATATAAGCCAGCCCTTTAGCCTCTTTTCCTTTTGCAATTTCTGTTAAGTTGTCTATTTCTTTTCTAGTAAACCCACTTCCACCTTCAACTTTGAGAGCATAAACAACTCCATCATTTTGAATAGCACCTTTAAAAACTGCAAATTCACAATTCGAGACTAATTCAGTTACTGACCTTATTTCCATCTCAAATCTAAGATCCGGTTTATCGCTTCCATATCTTGTCAGTGCTTCTCTCCAAGGCAGTTGCCTGAATCTTCCATTCGCTTCAAGATTCATAATCTTTTTATTAGAGAATTTTTCAGTCAATTCAATCATCAATGGTTCCATAATGGTGAAGATGTCATCTTGATTAGCAAAACTCATTTCCATATCAAGCTGATAAAATTCTCCATAATGCCTATCCATTCTAGGATCTTCATCGCGGAAACATGGAGCAATTTGGAAGTATTTATCTACTCCTCCCACCATTAGTAGTTGCTTGAATTGTTGAGGTGCTTGAGGTAGGGCATAGAACTTTCCGGGATGTAGTCGTGATGGAACCAAAAAATCTCTCGCTCCTTCTGGTGAAGAATTTGCAAGTATCGGAGTTTGAATTTCAGTAAATCCTCTCTTATGTAGATAATCTCTCATGCATTGCATGTATTCATCTTTCAATTTCAACAATTTTTGCAATTCAGGTCTTCGCAAATCAATGAATCGATATTTTAGTCTTAAAGCCTCATTAGTTTCTTCAATGTTTTCTTTAAGCTCAAACGGAGGTGTTTTTGATTTGTTTAAAATCTCTAATTCCTGTACTTCAATTTCAATTTCTCCTGTGTGCATTTTTGGATTAGCAGTATTATCAGGCCTTAAAACAACTTTCCCAGTTATTTTTATGACCCATTCATTTCTAAGCCTATCAGCGTTTTCCCAAACAGTTTTATTTATTGGATTAAATTTTATTTGAGTTACTCCATATTTATCTCTAAGGTCAATAAAGATAATTCCACCATGATCACGTCTATGGTGCACCCAGCCTGCTAAAGTTATTTCTTGGTCAACGTTAGAGGTGTTTAATTCGCCACAAGTATGAGTTCTTAACATAATTTTATTGTTATTTAATATCAAGGCAATAATAGATTATTATCCATTAAAAATCAATCAATCTATGCTTATTATATCAAAGAGAAGACGTATTTAATAGATTTACCCAAATTTCAATTTCATGGTATATTTTGATTAATGAAATATTTAACAGGCAAAGAAGAACAAGAGGCAGCTATCTTTATAGATAAAGCAGCAAAAATTGCCCTTAATTCTCCCTGCTTTCGTTCTCGTTGTGGTTCGGTAATAGTAAATAATAGAGATGTTATCGGCCAAGGATTTAATTCGCCTCCAATAGGAAAAATATTAAGTCAGTGTTTAAAAGACGACCTGCCAAAAGATTTCAAATCAGATAAAACCTGTTGCATACATGCAGAACAGCGAGCCATTATGGATGCGTTAAAAAATGATCCTCAAAAAATAATCGGCTCAAGGTTATATTTTATTCGTTTAGACGAAAATGGAAAAAAGGAAAAAGCAGGTAATCCATATTGTACTATTTGTAGCAAAATGGCTTTGGATGTTGGCCTTGCCGAGTTTGTTTTATGGCACGAAAAAGGCGTCTGTGTTTATGACACCGAAGAATACAATAATCTATCTTTTAATTATAAATAAAAAACCTTAGATATTTATCTAAGGAATATAATTTTTATTTATTTAAATAATTTTGTTTGGCTCTCATCAAGCCTTGATTTTATTTCCGCATCCTTCCGATATTTCTTTAGAAGGAGAATCCTTTTCTTTATAGCCTCTACTTGAGCCGAAGTTAAGTTATCGCCCAACGCTGCAATTACCAAGGACTCGCAATTGGTATTCCAGTTTCCCATAGCCCACGGAACCTGATTTACTTTCAATATGCCATCAACTATCGTCAATGGATTCGAAAAAACCTCAACCTCATTTCCGTCTGGGTAAATCAGATAATGGAATGGAATAAATACTTCCATTTCATCCTTAATAAAATGGCCCGAATGGACTTCAACACCTTTAAGGTATGGCTCGGTAGCATTAGAGTTAAATCTTGGAGCATAAATCTCATTTTTAGCTTTTTCATTCAACTCTAAAAATGTTCCATTTTGGTAGCTGCAAATTCCGATTACTCGGAAAGCCTTTCTTTGCCTATCAAAATCAACTCGCCAGTTTTTCCCATCTGGACTAATATCCAATAACTCGGCATCCGCTGTTGAATAGTTCAAATAATTAAGCAATAACGGCGAAATTTTTCCACATTCCTTTACAGGATATGGATATATTTCCCCTGAGCAGGGAAGCGAGCAAGTAGCGATAGTTAATATCGCCAATAGTACTAACAGGACTATCAACCTCATTTTTCCTCCAACGTGCAATTGTCCTTATGGACTATTCAACTATTAAACTTTTTTCATCGTTTGTCAATTTTTAATACTTCACGAGCCTTAAAAAGCATTAAAAAATATTTTCAAAGAGATTTTTTTTATGGTAGTATTTATTTAGCTATATACAAGATAATAAAAATTAGAAACCGGCTAAAAATAAACCTATGTCATACGAAAATTTTTCACTAGCAGAAGAAAATGAAGAAGGAGTAAATTCCTCCGTTGATAGCTTTGAGACGCAAAGGAATTTATTAGAAAATTTTAGATCTAGTCTTTTTAAGGGTGACATTTTTAATGCCTTACTCGTGAAAGAAGAATTAGAAAAAGATTCTTTGTTCGATTTAAAACTTTTAAAGGATAATGACATAGAAACAGCCACTATCGCAGGATTTGAAACTTGTTTATCTAAAGGAGACTTTTCATCAGTTGCAATAATAAAAGCAACCTTTCCAGAATATGAGCAAATTCTTAAAAATAAAATAATAGAAGAATCACAATTATTTTTAGAGGAAAAAGATTTTGACAAATTATTAGAAATGCAAAAAGCATCTTTTCTGGATGATAACATTTTTAAAGATCGACATTTTAAAGAACTTCTCAATGAAAAATTTAATCAATTTTTAGAGGAAAAAGATTTTGACAAATTATTAGAAATGCAAAAAGCATCTTTTTTAAGTGAGGAAATGCTGGATAATGATAAATTTAAAAAATTAATAGATAATGAATTCGATTCTACTCTACAATCGATAGGCGACATAAAGATTGCAAAAGAAGACATCGTCAAGGTTGTTGATATTAGAAAAAATTTTTCAATGCAAGAAAAGAGCTTTAATGAAATAACGGAAAAGCTTGTAAAAAACTGGTTACAAGAAAAAAATCTCAAAAACTTACTACAAATAAAGGAAAATAATTTATTTGATTTTAAGACCATGGACGAAGAAGATGATAAAATTTTAAATGAGTTAATTAAAACAGAATTTTCACAATGCCTATCTGAAGAAATTAATATTACAAAAGCACAAAGAATTAAGAATAATTTTGAAGAGAGCGAAAAAATTATTGAAGAAATAATTCTTGAGCAAATCAAAAAATGCGTAAGCGATAAAGACATAAATAGATTGGCAATTATAAAAGCTGGACTAGGGGTTGATTTGAATAAAGTTAACATTTTAGGAATTAACGATTTTATTAAAAAGGAATTTCAAATCAGTAAAATGGAAGGGGATATTGTAAAAACAGAATTAATCAAAGAAAGTTTTCCAGAAAACAAGTTAAGCTAGCAAGCAATACAAAATAATAAATTATCGACTAATCCCACTTCAATAAAAGCGGGTTGGATGTTTGGGTAGAATACTCTTGACAAATGCCGTATTTTTAGTATGGTTTATATGAAAATGCTTTGTGTAGGCATTATAAAACATAAGTATTTAAACATATGAATAGTCCACTAAAAATAATAAAAAGTTTTTGTCTTTTATTTTTTTCTTTTTTCTTTTTAATCAGCTTTGCCGAGGCTGCCACTTGTGGTTCAGCAAATGGAACATCGACTCCTGCGGCACCAACTACAAATCTTTGTTCGGATGGATCTCTTCCACATGTCGATATTAGTGGTAATAGTTGGGCTTGGACGTGTGGAACAACTCCATGTAGGGCAATAGATATTAACGCTGCTTACAAAAGTCAGTTTAATGCTACCGAAATGCCAACTTATACAGGAAGTGGATCTAGCCCTACCACCGCTGACATTTGGCTTCAATATTTTTGTTTTAGTGGCTTCCCAACAGGATTAATTGCGTATCAGCAATATGATTTAGTATCTTGTTCTTATGGAACGATGGGTTCTCATGGCGGATGTACTAGTTGCGTTATGTCAAAATATACCATCAGAAAAAAAGGTCCAACCAATGGGTCTTGTGGCTCAGCCAACGGAAAAAACTATGCTTACAACATAACCAGTTATGGTTCAGATACCCAATGTGCATCTGGAACATCAACTAACACAGCTTTCCCAGCTCAAGGAAGTTCAACTTCATGGACTTGTAGTGGAAGTAATGGTGGTTCATCAGCGAATTGTTCAGCTAGGCGTGCCGCTGCTCCAGTCAATGGACGGTGCGGCTCATCCAGCAACTTCTGCACTGCGGGAACTCTCTTGGATACAACCGATACAGCCCAAAACTACACGTGGACTTGTTTAGGATTAAACGGAGGAGCTAATGCATCCTGCTCTATTCCTAAA
>JALNZJ010000015.1 GCA_023229485.1 bacterium
GATGAACTTCAATTTTAATAAAAAAAGATCGGGAACATTGTTTCAAGGAAGATTTAAAGCGATTTATGTTGACGAGCAAGAATATCTTGATTATTTAATTTTTTATATTCATTTTAATCCTTTAGTATTAATTGATGGGGGATGGAATGGAGATAAGCATGATGCGTTAAATTTTTTAGATGGCTATGAGTGGTCAAGTCATCTTGATTATTTAAATATCGATAAATTAAAAGAATATTTTTCTTTAATAGACGAAAATTTTTTGTTGGAAAATTTTAAAAATAGTGCTGAGTATAAAGAAAAAATATCTGAATGGCTAGAAATAATTAAAGAAAAAAATAAATACAAAAAATTCACAAACAAAGCCATTGATTTTGAAGAGTAGGTAGAATCCTTGTGAGGTCCGATTTCTCCAACGCTTCTATCGCTCCCGCTTGTCCGCCCATGGAGGGACCTGATTGGAAATCTTTCCTGTCTCTTTGAGGGAAGGCGGGAATGTCGCAACACGACGAGGTCCGACCTCAGGTCGGACCTCGCAGCACGATTCCTCATTTATGTTCTAATATATACATGTCCTTATTGAGAAACACAAAAACTCCCGAGAGGGAGTTTTTGTGTTAAGAGCTAGCTTTAGTGAAAAACTAACCCTTGGTTGGTTTCCATAAAACGATAATAGGAAATTAAATTTTCTCTAGGTCTTCTTCTGGGGGGTCCTCGGTATCTGATTTGTTTATTTTTACCGTATCAACATTTTTGCACCCTCTACATTTGATTTCTATTTCTCCTTTTTCAATAACCCCTTTAAAAAACAATTTGTTGCAATGACTGCAACGGTATTCGTTTTTAGATGAAATATTTTCCATGTTTTTAAAACTTATTATAATTATTATTTATGGAAACCATTTTTATTTTATCACTTTGCCGCCTAAGAAAAAATAGAATTTCGATATTTTTTAAATTTTGAGAATAAATTTATTATTATTTCTTTTAAAATCCTGCCTTGGCAGAACTTTTCAATAGGGGTTTTATTAAAGAATAGTGAAAGATATTATGTCGTTTTATTCGGTTTTAAAAATGTTAATTTGTCTTGACAACTAGCCATAATCATATTAGTACTAAAGAAAGGGGAGAATTGATTTATTTGATTAAATTTTAAAAATATGAATATAAAAAAATATATTTTAATGGGAGGAGTAGTTATATTTGGATTGTTTTTTTCGGCAATTGCTTTTGGCTGTGATTTAGATGATTCAAGTGATTGTAGTCAGGAGGAATTAGTAGTAATTATGAACAATCTTATCCAAAATTTTTCTGATCAATCTGGTTATGTAAATCCAGCCACAGGGTCTAGTTTTAATGAATTGGATGGTTTTCGTTTTTCAAATTATTTGGCTCTTGGTTCTCGAGGAGAAGAGGTTAGGTATTTACAGAAATTTTTAAATTCTGATTCTGACACAACAGTTGCTTATACTGGCTATGGATCTCCTGGTTGGGAGACTACTTATTTTGGATATTCTACTAAACTAGCAGTAATAAGATTTCAAAATAAATATGCTAGCGAAGTTTTGTACCCAGTAAAAAAGACTCGAGGTACTGGTTTTTGGGGTGCTCTCAGTATAGCAAAGGCAAACGAGTTGCTTGGTGAAAATATTGGAATTCCAGACAATAGCGATAATGATAACAATGACAGTCAGAATAACAATAACGACAACAATAACAACAACAATAACAACAATAACAACAACAATAATAATAATAATAATCAAAATAACAACACAGTTTATAATGGATTATTGTCTGTTATTCTTTCTTATGACAATCCTGGTGCTACCACTCTTGTGGCAGGGCAGGCAAATGCAGACTTAGCTCATTTTACGCTTACTAATGGGAGCAATACCGAGGCAAGGATTACTAACATAACATTAAGAAGAATTGGTATCTCGGGAGATAGTGTTTTGAAAAATGTTTATCTTTTTGATGGTAGTACGAGATTGACTGATTCAGCTTCTGTTTCTTCTGGCGTGATTAGCTTTAACAATACTTATGGCGTCTTTACTATCCCTGCAGGAGGCAGTAGAATTATTTCAGTAAAATCTGATATTGATACAAATACGAGCGGACAGACAGTCGGAATATCTTTAAATTCAATTTATTCTAATGTTCAAATATCGGGTGAGTTACCATTGAATGGAAATATTAATACAATCGCCAGTGCCACATTAGCTTCTGTCTCAGTTAGTAATGTTCAGCCATCTGGTTCTCCGACCGCTGATTCGGCTAGTGGGGTTAGAGTTTGGGAATCTACATTTAATATAAATAATAAGAATGTAAGATTTACTAGATTATCTTTGAAGCAGATTAACTCTATAAGCTCTAGCGATGTTAGAAATTTCCGTCTTTTGATTGATGGTAGCGAAGTTGCTTATAGTGACATGCTTGATTCTAATAACTATGTAACTTTTACTTTTGATAGGATTTTAAATACTGGTACGAGAAATGTAAAGGTTTTGGCTGATATATATGGAGGATCTTCACGAAGCATTCAATTATCGTTACGAAGTAGTGCTGATATAGATGTAAAGGATAATGATTATGGTGTTTCTGTCGCTCCGACAGGACTTCCCGCTACCGCTGGTGCTATTTTGATTAATGTTGGACAATTTACGATTACTCCACAAAACAGCTATCTTCCAACTTCGGTTGCGAGGGGAGGAAGCAATGTTTTGCTTGGTAGATTTAATGTAAGGGCTACTGGAGAATCAATTAGGGTTGAGAGTTTGAAATTCGGTTTTACTACTAGTAACGCAAATATTAATTCATTGAGGAATGGAAGGGTTATGATTAATAGTTCTCAAGCTGGTTCAACTGCTTCAATTTTAAAGAATGGAACTATTTATTATGTTAACTATACATTCCAAGCGGGAATTGATACGACTGTAGAATTTTATGCTGATATCGCCGAGGATACCGGAATTGTCTCGGGAGATTCAAGTAATGATATTTCTTCAAATGATTCTTTGGCAATTCAAATGCTGACTCAGTCAGGAAACGCTACTAGGCAGACATCTTATAATGTGATTGATGTTCCAAGTTCAACACAGTATAATGCTGCGGTTAGTGTTTCTCAGGCAAACGTGACAGTTTTCAAAAAATCTAATTATGGCGACCAAGCAACAGTGTTACCAACTAATAATTTCAAGATTGGTTCTTGGTATGCTGTATCGGGAACTGCTGAAAATGTAAATGTAAATAATCTTTCTTTCACTATTAATTCTGTTACTGGGAACACGTTCACTAATGCTGACTTGTCTGATATGTATGTTATTTATTCATTGGACAATGGATCATCTATTACTTCTTCAGCTAAAAGCACTGTAAATTCTACTAACGACTATTCAATAAGTTTTAGTTTGCCAACCTCAAGGACGCTATCAATAGATTTATATGCGAATTTGAATGGTGTTGCTACCACTGGAGATTCTCTTAGGGCAGCATTAGTAATTAGTGGCACCGGATCTCAGTCTGGTACAAGCATGATTACTACTTCAGTAAATGGCCAAATAATTTCTAATAATATTCCATCTTTGATTGTTAGCCGAGATGCATCAACTCCGATTGCTAGCTTGGTGGATGATTATGGAAATGTTAAAACTGTTTCTTATAAGTTTGAATCTCAGAATGATACTTATACTATTAGTCAGCTCAGCTTTAGTATTGCTGACCCATCAGTTATTACTAGCGTTGTTCTAAAAGATGGCGATAATATTATTCAGACAATGCCATCTGCAAGTACTGTTGTCTTTAATCTTTCTTCATCGGTATATGTAAATTCTAATAGCTCAAAAGTACTGACGGTTGAAATGGTAATGTCTAATGTTGGGCAGGGGGCAGGAAATAGTGGTGCTGAAATTACAACAAGCATTAACTTAGCTGGTTGTTTGGTTAGGTCTAATAATGGTAGCTTGGTTACTCCAACTGGTACTCCTGTCGCAGGAAACAAGATATATGTTTATAAGGCGATTCCAACTATTTCATTGTTGTCTTTGCCGTCTAGTACGCTTACTCCAGGAACTCAAACATTGTCTAAATTTGCTGTCTCTACAAATGGAACAGGTACTATCGGATGGAAAAAGCTTCAGGTAAATGTTTCTAAGACTGCGGGAGCAGGAAAAATTGCTGTTACTAATGCTGAAATATGGGTTGATGGAAATATGAAAGTGGATGGAGTTGCAACCATTAACACCTTAGCTGATACTGATTCTTCGGGAAGTATAGTCTTTGTCGCTAACGACGAACAACAAATTTCTGGACAAAGAACTTATGAGATTAGAGCAACTATGACTGCTACTAGCGGAATTACTAATGGAGATTATGTAAATTCTAATATTCCAGCAGGTACAACCAGTTATGCAGCTCCAAATACATATAGCGTAGTCGCTGCAACACCTGCTACTTTTGTCTGGTCAGATGTCTCTGCTCAGGGCCACAGCGAAAGCACAAATGATTGGAATTCTGATTATTTAGTAAGATATTTAGCAACTTCTACTCAGAATTTGACTAGATAAATTTCTACTCAGATCGAAATAAGAACCCGACTTTTGAAAAGTCGGGTTTTATTATTAACAAGTAACGAGGTCCGACCTGAGGTCGGACCTCAGGTCGGACCTCGCAGCACGCTTTGTCATTTTATGTTCTAATATGTCCGAGGTCCGATCTTGTAAGGATTGGGACTTAGGAGAGGAGGGTGTAACAAAAAGTAATTTTATACGTTTTAATTAGTAGAGCCACAAAAAGACTTTAAGGAGTGAAGTAATTTAGCTTTTTGGGATTTTTGTGGCTCTTTGTTTTTTCTAAAAATTAATTATGAAAAACTAATAGAAAACATTTTGAATTATTTTTTAATTATGGTAAACTATACAAATAATGATTAATTACATATTTAAAAGAGCATTTTTTGTAGGACTCTTTTTGTTTTTTATAGGATTTTGTCCTGCAGTTAACGCCGACACTATTGGTCAGCGTGTTTCTTTTATTGTAGAGCCTCAATATAGCTCTTCTGGTCTTAATAAAACTAATGCTGTGTTAGTTAAAGCTGGGAGTGGACTTTATTTTTATCTAGAAGAATCCTTTTGGAATAGTAAAAAAGAATCGGAAAAAAGTGATATTATTTCTACGCTAGAGGGCCTTGATAAGGAATTTATTTCTAATATTAAGCCAAAGCTTAATAGTGCTTTTGGTACTGAAAATACTCCGGGAATAGATAATGATGTTAAAATTACTATTTTATTTTATCCCCTCAAGGGAAGTGCTAGAGGATATGTTCGAAATGTTGATGAGTATAGTCGATTTACTAATCCTGCCTCAAATGAAAGAGAAATTGTTTACTTAAACAGCGAGTATATTCAAAGTAATTATTTGAAAGAATTTTTTACTCATGAATACATGCATCTAATTACGATGAATCAAAAAGAGCTTCAGTCTGACGGTCATGCCGAAGAAGTTTGGCTAGCAGAAGCTTTTTCAGAATATGCTATTTCGTATGTTGGGTATAACAACAAAGAAAATAGTTATATCGAAAATAGAATAAATGTTTTTGTGAATAATCCATCTAATTCTTTGAATGAGTGGGGAAATGACATCGCGGACTATGGAATGGTGTCTATTTTTAGTAATTATTTGGTGGAAAAGTATGGGATTAAGGTTTTGTCTGACGCCATAAGATCAAAAAAAACAGGAATTGATAGTATAAACGAATCGTTGGTTAAAAATGGATATAAAGAAACTTTTCAAAAAATATTTACAGATTTTACGGTCGCTGTATATCTAAATGATTGTAACGTTTCGGAGAAGTTTTGTTTTAGAGGGGCTGCACTGAAAGATATGCATGTTTTTACTATGAATAACTTTTTACCATCTTCAGGAGAAAGTAATCTCTTCTTGGGACAGAGTATATCTAATTATTCTGCACAGTGGCAAAAATTTATTGGAGGAACAGGAGATATAAAATTTAAATTCAAAGGACCACCAAATGGATATTCTTCTGTTTATTATATTATTAAAAAACCAAACGATGAGATTATTGTAGATTATTTAAGATTGTCTTCTGTGACTAAAGAAGGAGAGGTTGTGATAAAAGGAGTGGGGAAAAATGTTTTATCTATTATTTTTATTCCCTCCATTGTTACATTTAATACAACAGATACTTCAAGCAAGTATTACTATTCCTTGAGTGCTTCTACTTTTGTTTCTACTCCAACTGTTCAAACGTTACCGATTTCGATCGATAAACCTCTTAGCAATATGACTAAGGATGAATTAATAAATGTTTTGCTTCGCTTGCTTTATTATTTGATTTCTCAACAGCAAATGAAGTATTCTACCTCAACGGTCGTTTACTAATATTTAAAATTTGATTTTTTGAAAGTTATTTATTATAATCTATTTATAGTTAATAATTGAGGATTTAAAGTCCCGCTTGGTTTAGGTGGGATTTTTTGTATAAAACTAGTTCTTTTTGATTAGCACCTTTCGTTTTTAAATTGTAATTTAGAAATATTAGAGGTAAAAAATAATATAGAGTATCTAATATTTGAAATGCAAATTTGAAACTCAATTTATTGTGTTTTAAATTTGTCTATCAAATTCCCTTGAGGAATATGTTTATAAATAATAATTAATATTGATCAAATGAAAAATAAAGTAATTCTTGTCGCTATTTGTGCAATAATAATTTTTTTGATAGCAGGAATAATTTTTTATAACTATTACGATAAGAAAAAGGGAATTTACCCTGTTTCTTCAGTTAGCGAAGAGGTGCAAAAGAAAACGATTTATTATCGTGATTTTATACGAAGTGATCGAGATGGCGAAGTATGGCTGAATAGCAACAAGGCGAAAGTTTCGATGAAAATCCCTCAAGGGTGGGAAACTTTTGAAACTTCTTTTTCTGCCTTTTCTACTCGAACAAAAGATTTTATTCCTTTGAATAATGACATTAGTAAAATTCCTTTTCCTTCGGCTGGTTGTTGGATTAATTTTGATGTTCAAATTGACGAACAAAAAGAGGGTTATGAAAATTTGACGCAGTCAATTCTAAATAGTCCAGAATATTTTGAAGGGGGAGATGGGTCTGAGCAAAAAATAAAAATTGGCGATTTGGATGCATTAAAAAATACGTCAAGCCAAGAAAATGGGACTATAAGCGGTAAGGGTGTTTTTGTTAAAATCCCAAAGGACAATTTTACGTATAAAATAGAATCTTTTTTATTTGGTAAGGACAAAGAATTGTGTGAAAAAGAATTTGATGACTTTTTAAACTCTTTGGTCATTAAATAAAACTAAAAAAATGGAATTTGCCAAAAAATGGCCTTGGGTGATTTTGGTGTTTTTTGTGTTCTTATTCGTGTCTTTTTCGGTAGTACTTGCTTTTGATTTTAATTTTTTAAATTTTAGTAAAGAAAATGGTCAAGAAGAATTATCAGAGGTGGATTCAAAAAGGATTGTTGGATTGGCCTCGAGTGTGCTTGAAAATCAATGGACGAAGCTTTTTGTAGGCGGAGCATCTCCAGAAGAATTAACCGCACTTTCTTTTTTAAGACAGGCAAGTGTTTTCGATTTTTGGAATTATGCTTTGGCTGACTTGCCGGCAGATGCAGTTGTCGGAGTTTTAAAAATAGTTATTGACGATGCTTTTTCTGAAAACAAAAAAGATTTAGCAAAAACTTTACTAGAAAAGATAGAAGAACTTTCTGTTAGCGAAGCTGTAAAAGTAGCTAAAGAAGAATTACTTATTAATCAAACTAAGGTTGCGTTTGGTGCAATGCGTGGAGTGAATTCTAAGGATAATAAGGAAGTAATTTTTCAATATGTTATTGTTTATCAATCAACTGGAGATAAAAAAGGGAATATGACTATTCGGTTCTATTCTCCAAAAGAGATATTACCCCCACAAAGCAAGGCATCTTATGGGTTAGCCTTAGGATTTATAAATTCGCTAGAAAAAAACGAAAAATTACCTCCATTTATTTTTGAGGCAAGAGGAGAAGTAAAAGAGTATTTACTCGGAAGTTATAAATTTATTTCATCTGTGAATACAAAAACTTCATTTTCTAACAACGTACCCGACTTGGCTTTAACTCCCGTTTCTTGGAAAGAAAGATACATTTTTTCTTCGATGGAAGAAATTATAAAAAATATTCCGATAATCGGTAGTTTTTTAAATAAGGCTGAGTCAGCGGAGTTTTTAAATGGATCGGGTAATGAAAATAATATAAATAAAGAAATATCTAATATTATTGAAAATAAAAGTATCTCGGACGAGGTGATTGCTTCGGTTGACAATAAGGAAGATAAAAAGACAGAAAAACCTTCTGAAGTAAAAATAATAGTAGATAAAAAAGAAAGTAATAAATTAAAAACGAGTTCTAAAAAGGCTACTGTTTCTAATAAAAAAGAAAAGACGGTAAAGCAATCGACAATTGAAAAAAAGGAATTAAACATTAATAATTTATCAAAGGAAGAAAAAAATAATTTTCTTATTTTAGCGTTGCAAGAATATAGTGATTTATTATTAGAAGAAGAGAACCAAAAGAAAAAACAAAAAGAGAAAGATGATAAAATAGAAGATCAAAAAAATAAAAAAATAGAAGAGGAAAATAAAAAACAAAAAGAAGCTCTTTTGGCAATAAAAAAGAAAGAAAAGATATCTAAAGAATGTCCACGAGATAATTATGGACAAAATAAAAGAGAAACAATTGTTTTTAATGAATTTGCTTGGATGGGAGATAAGAAGGATTCGGCTAATGAATGGATAGAATTGAAAAATATTGGAAGCAAAAAAGTGGATATTGAAGGATGGAAGATATATGGGAAAAATAGCAAAAAAGACATTGTTTTCGAGGAGTCGTGTATCGTTGAGCCTAATGGCTTTGTACTTTTAGAGAGGAGTGAAAAATCTGTGCCGAATATAAAAGCCGATTTTCTTTTTGGAGATCCGTTGAATAATAGTAATGAAAAATTTTTACTTTACGACGATACTTGTGCTCTTCATGATAGCGTGAACGCTGATCCTGTTTGGCCAGCAGGGAATAATAGTGAAAAGCGTACAATGGAGATGGCAGGTGATTTTACATGGCACACATATTCTGGTTCTGCCGTTGAAGGAATTTTTGGTACTCCAAAAGCAGAAAATTCTAAATATGATTATCTTGTTGAAAAACGAGTTCCTCAGTCAAAATCTACTAGTATTTCATCTAGTTCAAGTTCTTCTTCTAATAATAACGTTACCGAAACAGTAAATTATTGTAGTCAAGAAAATCTTGGAAGTTCTAAATTATCTCCAGCTGTCATAAGTGAAGTTTCGTGGATGGGTTCTTCTAATAGCAGTAGCGATGAATGGATTGAACTAAAAAATGTTACCAATGAAGATCTTTTTTTGAATGGATGGCAACTATTAGATAAGAATAGCGATATAAAGATTTCTTTCGGGGCAAGTGAGAAAATTGAGGCGAATGGATTTTATCTGCTTGAGAGAACGGACGATAATTCTGTTCCGAATATTTTAGCCGATAAGATTTATACAGGTGCTTTGAGTGATAAGGACGAATCGTTGAGATTGTTCGATAATAGTTGCAGTCTTATAGATGAAGTTGTCGCAAGCTCAAGTTGGACAGCTGGCGAAAGTAGTGGCAAGAAGACGATGGAAAGAAGTGATGATTTAAAAAGTTGGCAATCATATTCAAATAGTAATAGCGATATTGTATCGGGACTATTCGGAACTCCTAAAAAATCAAATAGTATATTTGTTAACGAAGAAAATAATGAAGAAAATAATGAAGAAAATGAAAATGATAGCGAGAATGAGGAACAGGAGGAGGAAGAAAACGAGACTGGAAAAGAAGATGAAAATGAAAATACTGTCGATGACTTATTTGAGGAAAAGTCTATATCAAATTTTTCTGTTACTTCTGGAAGTTTTAAAAATCAGATTATTTTGGAGTGGGATAAAGTGTCAAATGCAATTGGTTATGAAATTTATTATAGCTTAGAAAATGAGATTAATGACGATAATCTAATTAAAATTGATGAATATGTGTTGCCCGAAATAATCGAGAATGATAGTAAAATAAAAGCAATAATTTCTGACCTTTATTTTGGTAAAAAATACTATTTTGCAATAAGGGCAAAAAATAATGAAGAAAAATTTTCTTTATTGTCGGAAAAAATAGAGAAAACAATTGAAAAAATGTCTCCAGTTTTATCATCTAAATATGGAGG
>JALNZJ010000016.1 GCA_023229485.1 bacterium
TAGCAAAAACTGATACGAAGGCGAATCCAAGACAATTATGTCTCCGCAGGAGAGGGAGGGATTCGAAGACTTTTGTTTGACTGAAACAAAAGTCAGCCTGAGTCAGTTTAGCAAAAACTGATACGAAGGCGAATCCAAGACAATTATGTCTCCGCAGGAGAGGGAGGGATTCGAAGACTTTTGTTTGACTGAAACAAAAGTCAGCCTGAGTCGATTCTAGCAAGAACCGATACGAAGGTTGAATCTTTTGTTTATAAAAGCGAAACCTTGCTAATTTTCTAATCGAATGATTAAGATATAATTTTTGTAAAAATATGTTTTTTGGTAAAAGTAAAGAAAAGAAAGTTATTAAAACTATTGAGGATGCTATTAATTGTATCGAGAATCTTGAGAAGAAATTAGATAGCTCTAATGAAAGAATAAAAGAACTGGAAAATAATAGTAAATTCTTTTTTGAAAAATTTGAACTCATTAGATATAACCCATTTAGTGAAGTAGGTGGAGATCAAAGCTTTTCACTTGTTCTTCTAAACAACAAGAACGATGGGTTTGTTTTTACATCTATTTATACAAAAGAGGGGAATCGCTTATATGCCAAGCCAATAAGTAAGGGCGAATCAAAGTATCAATTATCAGATGAAGAAAAAAATATCGTTAAAAAGTTAGCTAATAAGAAGTAGTTTAAATTATATAGCCTTATGACAGCAACCACAAAAAAGAAAGTAATCGAAAGTGTTGTTACCAAGCCTCCAGTGGTAGTTGTTTTAGGGCATATTGACCACGGTAAAACATCCTTATTAACATCTATCAAGGATTTTAAAATTCTGAATAAAGAGGCAGGAGGAATTACTCAGCACGTAGGTGCTTACCAAGTAGAACACAACAACAAAAAAATAACTATTATTGACACTCCAGGGCATGAATCTTTTTCGGCCATCAGGTCTCGTGGATCAAAAGTTGCGGACATCGGTATTCTTGTAATTGATGCTTGCGAAGGGATTAAAAAGCAAACCAAAGAAGCGATATCTCATATTAAAAAAGAAAATCTAACTACGATTGTTGCTTTGAATAAGATGGATAAGCCAGAGGCAAATCCAGAAATGGTAAAACAGCAACTTGGAGAAGAAGAAATATTTGTAGAATCTTATGGTGGAATAGTTCCTTGTGTAGAAATATCTGCAAAAACTGGCAAAGGTATTCCTGAATTATTAGATTTAATTCTTTTAGTGGCAGAGATGGGTGAACTGAAGGCTTCACTAGAGGGGCAGGCATCAGGAGTTATTATCGAAGCTTATCAAGATAACCAAAGAGGACCAACTGCGACAGCTATTGTCGAACAAGGAATATTAAAACAAGGTGATATTATTGGAACAAAAACAGCAGTTGGAAAAATAAAGAATTTAGGGGATTTTCTTGGTAAAGAAATTAAAGAAGCGAATCCAGCTGATCCAATTATAATAGTTGGCTTTGAAAAAGTTCCAACAGTTGGCGAAAAATTTTATGTCTATAAAGAATACAATGAAGCCGTAAATGACTTAAAAGAAAGGGTTATTAAAAAAGATAAATCACAGCTTGAAGATCCTAATAAAAAATACTTGAGGATTATTTTAAAAGCAGATACGCTTGGATCATTAGAAGCAGTTGAAGATGTGCTGAAGAACCTGCCGCAAGAAACAATTGGAATAAATATAGTTTTATCAGACGTGGGAAATGTTAATGAGTCTGATATTAAATTAGCAAAAATGAGTGAAGCCACTATAATCGCTTTTAGGGTAAAAAGTGACAAAATAGCAGAAGCTAGTGCGAGTAAAGATAGAATAAAAATCTACATCACAGACTTGATTTATAATTTATCTCAAGACGTCAGGGTACTTATGGAAAGAAAGCTTACGAAAGAAAAAGAAAGAACAGATTTAGGAAAAATGGAAATAACGATTATCATTAGGACAGAAAAGAACAGGCAGATAGTGGGAGGATTAGTTTTATCAGGGCTAATTGAAAAGGGGAGTCAAGTAGAGATTTTGAGAGATACTGAAATAATTGGAACAGGAAAAATAATTGATCTACAAGTCAATAAAAAAAGCCTTGACTCTATAAAAGAAGGAAAGGAGTGTGCTTTACTTTACCAAGGGAGCGAAAAGATAAAAGAAGGAGATGAGTTAGTTTCGTTTAAAGAGCAATATATAAAAGAAGTATTATAATGTTTAGAGGAGAAAAACTAAATAATTTAGTCAGAGAACAGTTGAATAGAATAATCTTTAAAGAATTGGATATATTACCAGGAATATTGCTTACTATTACTAGAGTTGATTGTAGTCCAACAGGGACAGCGGCAAAAGTATACATTTCGGTAATGCCAGATAGTCAGTTTAAAGATGTTTTTGAATTTTTAAAACGCCACACTAGAGAAATACAATACTTTCTTAAAAAATCCTTAAGAATACATCCAATACCAAAGGTATTTTTTGTAGAAGAAAAAGCTACCAAGGAAGCAGCTAATATAGAAAAACTTTTAGGAGAAATAAAAAAAACCGAAACGAATATAGAAAAAGGGGAGTAGAAAAAAATATAAAAGTATGCTATAAAAATTTTGTAGATATCTGGCGTGGTAGCCAAGTAGTAAGGCAAGGGTCTGCAAAACCCTCATGCGTGGGTGCGAATCCCACTCACGCCTCCAATTCTATAACAAGGATTGCAAATACATACGCCGCGGTGCTGGAATCGGCAGACAGGATGGACTTAAAATCCATTGGGCCTAGCCCGTGTGGGTTCAATTCCCACCCGCGGCACATACACAATAAAAGACACATCTTTCAGATGTGTCTTTTATTATGATGCTACGCATGAGAGGGAATTGAACCCAAATTAAAACCCGCTCCTTTTGGGAGCGAGTTTTTCGTTATTAGATTTGAGATATTTCGATATAAGTCTCTTTTACTCCGAAGTCTATAGCCTCTTCAGTAGTAGGGAACCAAATATCTACTTTATAATTACCTTTTCTAGCATTCATCCTATCCGTAACCGTAAATATTTTACTTCCGTATAATGATGGAATTTTTATCTTTGTTCCGAATGGAAGCATGTTATTAGCAACTATGCCATCTTTTACTACAGTACCATTAGCAGTAACAAGAGGAGTATTATCTGTTTGTTCTACTTCAGATGAGTAGGCAGTAATGATAACCTTTATTCTCTTTATTTTTTGCTCGTCGATACTGGAAAAGGTCTTATTGTCTACCAGTAATTCATTTTCTCCTTTTTGGGATGATTGATAAAAAAAAGATGTTGAACCAGCGATGTTATTATTATCAAGGTTCTCGACGCTTTTACCATCCATTCCTAGGCATATTCCAGCCAGCGAAAAAATAATTACAGCAGCCAACAAGTAAACTAAGTGATTTGGACTACTCATAATTACAAACCCTTTTTGAGGGTATGTCAATATAATACCTTTTCAGGGGTGAATAGTCAAAAGATTTGTCCACAGGTACGAGAAACCTTTCTTTATTATTATTTCTATTTATCGTATAATATATTTAACGTAATTAATTAAAAATAACAAAAATGATATGCACTTTTCCAAGGGTAAATTTAAAATTTTATTTATAATTTTAGTGTTTTGTTTTGGTTTTTTAGACAATCATTCGGCATTGGCTGTAACTGGCACTTGTGGATCAACTCATTATAATTGTGTTTCTGGTACACTTAATGGAGCACAAGGTTCCGGTGGGTGTAATGAGGGGCCAGTTTATACTTATAATTGGAATTGGAAATGTGATGGAGATAATGGAAGTATGACATGTTATGAAGAAGTTCCGATATGTGGAACCGCAAATGGAGCTTCTTTTACTTCATTGGATTCAAGTGCAACGAATCTTTGTTATAGTTGTCATGGATCGCAACAATTTTCACCTACAGATTTTAGAGTGACAAGCACTGGGTGGACTTGGGTTTGTCGAAGTAAATATGGTAACCCCGGTTGTAGCAACAATTTTTGCTTATTTGCCACTCCAATTAATTGTTCAGCCACAAAGGTAGCACCTCCAGTCAATGGTGTTTGTAACGCAACTCATTACAACTGTAACGCTGGAACCTCAATAAACAATCTTCAGGGAGGAGCTTCATGGGCTTGGCAATGCCGAGGCCTTAACGGCGGATCTACCGCTACTTGTTCTCAATCATTTCCATCGTGTACTTACAATTACGGATTATGGGGTGCTTGCGTTAACGGAACTCAAACTAGAAAAGCCACTGCAACTAATGCACCCTGTACTGGCACTCCAGTAACTAGTCAATCATGTTCTGTTCCAGTCAATGGTGTTTGTAACGCAACTCATTACAACTGTAACGCTGGAACTTCAATTAGCAACTCTCAAACCTCATCCTCTTGGACTTGGACTTGCCAAGGATCGGGTGGGGGAACAAGTACTGCCTGTTCTCAATCATTCCCAACCTGTACCTATATTTACGGATCATGGGGTGCTTGCGTTAACGGAACTCAAACTAGAACAGCTACTGCAGCTAATTCACCTTGTACTGGTACTTCAATAACTAGCCAGCCTTGTGGAACTTGTGGGCCAGCCGCAAAAACATATTTTATGAGTGCAATTGCATATGAGGGGGCACAATGTACATCTGGAACTCCATCAAACACTACTTTTCCAGAAAAAGGTGCCACTGTCACATGGACATGCACTGTGGCGGGTGGAACGAACAGTTCAACTTGTTCTGCTAATCGCTTGAATATTAATCCTTCTTGGACCGAAGATTAAATACTAAACCAAAAACTAAGGGATAGAGATTAGTCTCTATCCTTTTTTAATAAACAAAAATAGGGAATTAGCGTATAATTAGTATAAAATCAGTCAAATAAAGACTATTTAGTTTTTAGCACATAAAATCTTGATTACTCTGGTTCTTTATGCTATAAACTATTTATATGCAGAACGAAATATTACAAAAAATAAACGATTCCGTCCGAATCTTAAAATCGGGCGATGTTGTAGATGGTAGAGTTTTGGCTATCGAAAATCTATCAATCTATTTAGACTTAGGTCCAACAAAAACAGGGATTATATTTGGTGCAGAATATCAAAATGCCAGAAACGTTTTGAAAAATGTTAAACCGAATGATGTCATATCTGTTAAGGTTATTGAAGCTGAAAACGAAAACGGTTTCATTGAGTTATCTCTAAGAGATGCTGAAAGAGAATTCGCTTGGAAGAATGTTAAAGAGATGAAAGATTCTGACAAGGAGTTCAATGTTAAAATTAGCAAAGTTAATAAAGGGGGATTGCTTACCGAAATTTCAGGCATTCCAGCTTTCTTGCCTACGTCTCAATTATCTCCAGAAAAATATCCAAGGGTTCCCGAAGGTGATAAGGCAAAGATTTTACGTAAATTGCAGTCTTTTATTGGCCAAGAAATTAAAGTTAAAGTTTTAGATTTTGATGAAAAAGCAGGTCAGATTATTTTGACTGAAGAATCAAAAGAAAATGAGAATCTTCAAAAAGCTATCAAAAACCTTAAGGTTGGAGATGTGGTAGAAGGAAAGGTTTCTGGAATTGTAAACTTTGGTGCATTTATTAAATTTGCTATGCCAGAGCAACAATTCGAAGGAGCTCCTGACGATGATTTACTCGAAGGATTAGTTCATATTTCCGAACTTGATTGGCAATTAATCGAAGATCCATCTCAATTTGTTGAAATAGGACAAAAAGTAAAAGCTGAAATCATTGATATTAGTCAAGGAAGAGTTTCTTTATCTCTAAAGAATCTAAAAAAAGATCCATGGCAAGAACTTGGTTTGAAGAATGGCGATATCGTTATTGGAATTATCTCCAGATTTAATCCTTTTGGTGCTTTTGTTCAATTAAAAACTGAAAAAGAAGATGCTAAAATCCAAGGATTAATTCATATTTCAGAATTTGGATCAGAAACTAAAATGAAAGAAAAGATGGAAGTTGGCAAAGAGTACGAATTCCAAATTCTTAGCTTCCAACCACAAAGACACTGGATGTCTCTAAGGTTAAAATAATTGAAATTTTAATAAAATATAGAACCTATGAAAAGTCCTATTAAGGGATTGCTTCTAAATATTTTCTATGTCGTTCTTATTTTCTTGATTTTGGGTGCGCTTTATAATTTTTTTAATAAGCCAACTGTAGAAAAAAAAGAAATTTCTATTACTCAGCTTGTTCAAGATATTAATTCGGAAAAGGTAGAAAAAGTTACATCCAATAAAGATGAGCTTTTAATTACTTATAAAGATAAAAGCGAGGCTAAAACAAAAAAAGAAACTAATGATACTATAGGGCAGGCACTAACTAACTATGGAGTAGAAAAAGAAAAGTTACGCAACGTTTCATTTGTCTTTGGTGAAGTATCAGAAATATATGATTGGATGTGGGCATTATTTTTATTCATCATATTGCCTTTTATTATTTTTGGAATTTTCTTTTGGTTGATTTTTAAACAGGCAAAAACAGGGGCTGCTCAGACTTTTGATTTTACAAAAGCAAAGGCAAAGCTTTTTGGAGCAGAAGGACAACCAAAAGAAAAGATTACGTTTAAAGACGTTGCGGGACTAAAAGAAGAAAAGGAAGAGCTTAAAGAAATTGTAGATTTTCTAAAAAATCCAGACAAGTATTTAAAAATGGGTGCAAGAATTCCAAAAGGAGTCCTTTTGGTCGGACCTGCTGGGTGTGGAAAAACATTACTTGCTCGTGCAGTTGCAGGAGAAAGCGATGTACCATTTTTCTCTGTTGCAGGATCTTCTTTTGTCGAAATGTTTGTTGGTGTTGGTTCTGGGCGAGTTCGTAGTCTCTTTGCATCAGCTAAAAAACATCAACCTTGTCTTGTTTTCATTGACGAGCTTGATAGTATTGGAAAAACAAGAGGGCCAGCAATTACAGGTGGGCACGAAGAGAGAGAACAAACACTAAATCAGCTATTAACAGAAATGGATGGTTTTGAGCAAAATGATAAAATTATTATCTTAGCAGCAACTAATCGTTCGGATGTTTTGGACCCCGCATTACTTCGTCCAGGAAGATTTGATAGAAAAGTTGTTATTAATCTACCGGATATTCAAGAAAGAGAAGATATTTTATCTATTCATTCAGAAGGTAAGCCGATGGATAAAAATGCAAAATTAAGAGAAGTCGCCGAAAGAACACCAGGGTTCTCGGGGGCTGACTTGTCAAATGTAGTTAATGAAGCAGCGATATTAGCTGCAAAAAAAGGAACTAAGACAATCACTCAGGACAATCTATTGACTTCAATCGAAAAAGTTTTGTTAGGACCCGAACGAAAAAGTCACGTTCTATCAAACAAAGAAAAAAAGATTACTGCTTATCACGAGGCAGGGCATGCTCTCGTATCATCTTTAGTTCCAAGTGCCGAACCAGTTAGAAAAATTTCTATTATTTCAAGAGGTATGGCTGCTGGCTATACACTCAACGTACCATCAGAAGAGCGATATTTTCGAACAAAGTCTGAGCTTGAGTCAAGTATTTCTGTCGCTTTAGGTGGATATTGTACCGAGAGATTTATTTTTAATGATGTTTCGACAGGAGCCTCAGACGATCTATCAAAAGCTTCAAGGATAGCAAGGGGAATAGTTAAAAAATATGGAATGTCTAACTTGGGACCGATTACTTTTGGAGAAAGAGAAGTCGAGGTATATCTGGATAGGGAATTTAGCGAAACTAAAAATTATTCAGAAGGTGTTGCTCAAGCTATCGATAAAGAAGTTGAGATTATTATTAAAAAAGCCGAAAAGACAGCGGAAGATATAATCAGAGAAAATAAAGACTTGATTGAAAAAATAGTTTCTGTCCTAATGGAAAAAGAAACAATAGAAAGAGAAGAATTTGAAGCAATCATAAAAACAAAGAAGTAGTGAGTAGTATTTTTGTAAAATTTTTGATAAAATGAACCTTAGGGAGTATCTAATTTAAAAATACTTCTAAGGTTCAATTATGTCTAGATTACTTGAAAAACAAAAAGCTATTAGCTTAAGAAAAAAAGGTTTAAGCTATAGTCAAATAAAAGGGTTTTTAGGAATTAGTAAGAGTACTTTAAGTTCGTGGCTTAAGGATTTTCCTTTATCAGAGGAAAGAATTAAAGAGCTTAAAGGCTCAGAACAAAAAATAGAGCGTTGTCGCGAAACAAAAAGAAAGAAAAAGGAGGCAAGATTAAACGATTTTTATAACGAAGAAAAGAAAAGGATACTTCCTTTGAGCAAAAAAGAACTATATCTTGCTGGTTTTTTCCTCTATTGGGGAGAAGGATCAAAAAATGATTTTACAAGAATTTCTATTTCGAATACCGATCCAGCGGTTATTAAATTTTTTATGTCTTGGTTAGAAAAATGTTGGAATGTTAAAAAAGAGAAACTGAGAATTAATTTACATCTTTATAAAGACATGGATATTAATAAAGAGATTAGTTTTTGGACAGAAGTGCTAGAAATATCCAAACTGCAATTTGATAATCCATATATAAAAGATAGTATCAGTAAAAATATAAATCATAAGAAAGGATTTGGGCATGGAACCTGTAATTTAAAAATAGGGGATGCAAGATTATCAGAAAGAGTTCTTATGGGGTTGAAAGTATTGAATGATTATTATATAAAGTAGAAGCATTTTGCGCGTGTAGCTCAGGTGGTTAGAGCATCCGCCTTATAAGCGGAAGGTCGATGGTTCGAGTCCATCCACGCGCACATTATTTACTTAAAGAGACATTTATGTCTCTTTAAGTAAATACTATAAAGCACGGATGGACTCGAAGACGGAGGGTTAATTTGAAAAATTAACGGCGGAGCGACGACTGGTCGCGAGCCAGCCTGAGTCGGTTTCTAGTAAGAACCGATGCGAAGGTGTCTGAGGCCGAGTCGGGCCGGAGAAAAATTACTGATTACAATTTATTATTAAAAACAGCAAAAGAGATTAATGTTCCATTTATTGACTTTTATCGTGTAATTTGCTTAAATAGGAATATCGTTAATCTCCTTAGCGGGCGTATAGCTCAGTTGGTTAGAGCGTTACGTTGACATCGTAAAGGTCTCCTGTTCGAGTCAGGATACGCCCACCAAGGAAGAATAATTAAGTGAATCCAATAAAAAAATGACAGAAGAAATTAAAAAAGAAGCCGAAACTCAAGAGGGAGTTGTTGAGGTTGCCGAAGATGCGACTGAGACCACTGAAGCTATTGAAACCGCTGAGACTACAGAGGTTATTGATGCTGAGTCTACTGCTGAAATCGCCGAACAAGAAGCTGAGTATGTCGGCATTATAGAATCTAATCTTAAAACTGATTTGCCCGATATTCGATCAGGGGATACTGTAAAAGTTCATCAGATACTTAAAGAAAAAAACAACAAAGAAAGAGTCAAGATTTTTGAAGGCCAGGTATTGGCTTGCAAACATGGAAGAGGTATTACAGGAACTATAACAGTAAGAAAGGTTATTGGAGGTATTGGGGTAGAAAAGATTTTCCCAATACACTCTCCTTCACTTAGCAAGATCGAAGTAGTGAAAAGGACTAAGACTAGAAGATCAAAGCTTTATTATTTGAGAGATGCTAAAGGAAGAAAGGCTCGTCTTAAGACCGTCGCAATGGACAAAAAAGAGTCTGCAGTAGAAGAATAAAATCAAACCATTTGAGTGTTGAAGTAAAACACTCAAAATTTTTTGGGCGAGTGATGGAATCGGCAGACATCTATG
>JALNZJ010000017.1:0-5546 GCA_023229485.1 bacterium
AGTCGGAACGAAGCAGTTAGGAATGGGGAAAAAAGATGACGCTTATGAACTATTCGATAAGGCCTATTCTTTATATTCCCTATTTTGGGCTCTAAATATGAAGGTAATTAGTGTTGGAGATGTTAAAAAAATTGATGAAGGTGCTTTGAACGTACAAGATACTGAGAAGAAAGGGTTTATGGGCAAAATGAAGGATTTGGTTAAAAAGGCTGTTGATTGCTGCATTGAGTAATTTCGCAAAAAAAGACTGTTAAACATTTATCATGAATAAAATTATGAACAAAAAAATTATATTCATTGCCTTGGCATTATTAATTGTAATATTAATAATTTTTGGGGTATATTTCTGGCAAACCAAAAAGTCATCTCCAAAAATTGATAACAATATCAGAAGCGAAATAATTTTTTATTATGGCGAGGGGTGCTCTTATTGTGAAAATGTTGAAAAATATATTAAAGAAAATAAAATATCCGAAAAAATTTCCTTTGAGAGTAAAGAGGTTTTTAAAAATAAAAAAAATACCGACGATTTGGTGGATAAAGCCGAGATATGTAAAATAGATTATGCTTCAATAAGTGTTCCATTACTTTTTGATGGATCAAAATGCTACGAAGGAGATGAAAATATTATTAAATTTTTTAAAACAAAAACTGAATAAAAAAGTATTTAATTGAGATAATAAAAAACCGCTTAAATTTTTGCGGTTTTTTTGTTGGGTTTTCCTTTAATTAATACTAGGAGACGAGGGTACCGAATTGCTCCCCCCTGAAAGCCTTTGCAATATCATCAATTTTGTTGATATTAAAAACTATGATTGGTTTTGCCTGATCCCAACATAATGCAAAAGCAGTACTATCCATAATATTCAAATCTTTTTCGATAGCTTCTTTATACGCTATTTTTTTATAAATTTTAGCATCCTTGTATTTTTGAGGATCTTTATCGTAAACACCATTAACATTAGTCGCTTTTAAGATTAAATCTGCGTTAACTTCGCAGGCCCTTAAGGCAGCGGCTGAATCAGTAGTAAAAAACGGATTCCCTGTTCCTCCTGCAAATATAACAACTCTATCTTTCTGGAAGTGTCTTAGGGCTCTTTTTAGGATAAATGGTTCGGCGACTTCATTCATACTGATTGCAGTCATTGTTCTCGCTGGAGTGCCAATATTATCTAATGCCTCCTGAAGGCCTAATCCATTAATTATTGTGCCAAGCATTCCCATACTATCGGCGATTGCTTTACTAAATTTTTCTTCTCCGTTTTCTCGTCCACGAAAAATATTTCCACCTCCAACTACGATTGCGAGATCGATTTTATTTTCTTTTTTTATCTTGGCTATTTTTTTGGCAATATTCGCATAAGAAGTAATTGAAACACCCTTGCCGTTTTCTTTTCCAAATATCTCACCACTTAATTTTAGGATAACTCTTTTGTATTTTAATTTTTGATTTGATGACATTTTTTTAGATTAATCTAATATAAATGTTATTTTAACATAAAATTTCACATGAGACTATTTCTTAATCCTTGAAGAAGCTAATTGTCCACACGCAGCATTAATTGCTTGACCAAATTCGTATCTCTGAGTAACGAAGAGTCCATGAGTCTCTAGAAAATTCTTAAAACCTTTGACCGTTTCATCGTCACTTGGTTCGAAATCCCCGGTTGGATTATAAATAATAAGGTTTATCATACAAAGAGATTTTTTTCTGAATAATCTTACTAATTCTTCGGCACATTCCAAGGTGTCGTTTACTCCTTTTAACATTACATATTCATACATAACTTTACGAGAAGTTTTGTCAATATAAGCGTCTACGGCCCCAATTAATTTTTCGATTGAGTATTTACTGTTGATTGGCATTATCGCTTCTCTGAGGGCATTATTTGGAGCATGGAGAGATATCGATAAGTTAACTTGCATATCTTCATTTGCCATTTTTTCTATTCCTTCAATTATCCCTGAAGTGGAGATGGAAATTTTACGACTACCAATATTAAAACAATGACCATTGTTTATAATCCTAACTGCACTTAAAACATTATCATAATTTAAAAATGGTTCGCCCATTCCCATAAAAACAATATTCGTGATCTGTTTATCACCTTTTGATTTGAGATATCTAGCGAAAAATAATACTTGTTCTAAAATTTCGTAAACGGTTAGATCTCTAAAGAAACCCATTTTTCCGGTCGCACAAAACAAGCATCCAATTGGACAACCAACTTGTGAAGAAACGCAAACGGTAGAACGATTTCCAGTGTGAAGCATTAGCACTGTTTCAATTTGTTTTCCGTCTTGAAGTGTAATCAATGCTTTGATAGTATTTTTATCTTTCGATTCAAATATCCTTGAATTAATATCAAGAGAACAGGTGTCTTTAATTTTTTCTCGCAGTTGCAGCGAAAGATTTGTTGCCTCATCCCAATTTGTGATTAATTCACGAAAAATCGCCCGCATAACTTGCTGACGCCTGAATGGCTTTTCTTCTTTTAATAGATTATCTAAATTTTCTAAATTCATTTTGAAATGTATTTTCCGCACAAACTGAAAATTAGTAATTAGAGACTAATAATTCGTAACTAGATGACGGACAAAAGGAATAATAACGGAAATAAAAATATTTTAGGAATCTTCTTTTTTTATTTCTATTTCTAATGGCTCGTTTAATAATTTACTTTCCTCGGTTTCTCCTTTTATTTTTTCTACTATTCCTGTTAGCTTTCTTGTTCTGGTAGTTGATACTTTTTCGTATTGTTCGTTAGTCTGTCTAATTTTATTTCCTAAATTATCTACTTCAACGTTATATTTTTCAAATTCTTGTTCAAAAACTTTAATAAGTTTGATAATATCATAGATATTCTCTTGGTATTTAAAATTACGATATGATTGAAAAATCATTCTAAGAATTGCGGTAAAACTAAATGGTCCTGCTAATACAACTTTTTTACTCATTGCGTCATTCCAAACATCAGGCAGGTGATCATAAATAAAACTAAAAATCATTTCATTTGGTACAAAAAGAATAACAAAATCAACGGTATTTTCTTGTGGATTTATATAGTCACGTGAGCAAACTTCTTTGATTTTTTGTTTTATGTCTTGTGCAAATTCCTTAAGATGTTTTTCCTTTAATTCTTTATCCTCTGTTTCGTTATATTTTAGAAGGGCCTTAAAAGGAAATTTAACATCAATGTTTACCTTTGTCTTATCGGGTAAAAACACCGTAAAATCGGGACGATTGGCATTTGTTTCCTGACTCTCGTTAGCTACATAATTTTCCCCTTTAATGAAGCCGATTGTTCGAAGTAAATTCTCGGCAATCTCCTCTCCGTACCTTCCTCTCATTTGGTTATTAGAAAGAACATTTTTAAGGTTATCAGTTGAAACTTTAAGTTCGCCTGTTAAATTTTTGTGTTCTTCGAGAATCGTTTTTAATGTATTGAATTGTCCGATTCTTTCTTTTTCTGAGTCCTCAAGTTGTTTTTTTGTTTTATCGAGTTCTATTCTCATTCTATCAATAACTTCTTTTACAGATTCTTTTGTATTTTGATTTGATTCATTGATTAATTGCTTTTTAAATTCTAGTTGCTCAACTAATCTTGATCGTTCTTCTTTCATCAATTCATCGCTTTGTTTTATACTTCCTTCAACAGCTTTTTTAATAAAAAAATAAAGAATGATTGAAAATATTATTAGGATTAATATTAGAATTAAGTATTCCATGTTTTTATGCACTCAAAATTAAAATTCAGTATGAAAAATGAAAATCAGCATAATTAGGGGCTAGTAATTCGCAACTGGCAAAAAGGAATTTAGCGTTTTTTGATAATGAAAACCTTGTCTCCGTTGGCAACAGTTCCATTGACTAAAATGGCAACCTCTTGTCCCTTAAGAGCTTTTTTGACTTTTTTATTTTCTACTTCTATTGAAGATATTTCCTGTTCGATAAATGTTTTTGCCCCCTCGATAATAATCTTATCTCCAATTTTTACTCCAATATGTTTTAAATCTAATGAAATAGCTCCTGCCTTAGGATAGCAATGCTTAATATTCCCAATCAGTTCTTTCTTGTATCTTGAAATGTTGTCTGCTTGATTATAGCTGATACCTTCTTTCCCTGGTTCGCCAAAATAAAACCCAGTTGAGAATCCCCTATTGTAAACATTGATTAATTCTTTTTTCCATTTTTTAACCTTTTCATCGCTAAACGTTTTATCAAAATATGAATCTATTGCTTCTCGATAACACCTTGCTGTTGTTTCAATATATTTTGGATCTCGTCGTCTTCCTTCGATTTTAAAAGAATCTATTCCCGATTCAATGAGTTCTGGAACAAATTCAATCATACATAAATCCTTAGCATTTAAAAAATATTTCCCTTCTGAGGCGAAACTATTTCCGTCCTCATCGGTTAAAAACCATTCCTTTCGGCATGGCTGAGCACAAGAGCCGCAATTTGATGATTTTCCAAATAGATAAGATGACAAGATACATCTACCCGAAATTCCAACACACATTGCTCCATGAACAAATGCTTCTATTTCGATATTTTTGACTTCCCTCTTTATTTTTCGAATTTGTTCTAGAGATAACTCTCTTGCAAGAACAACCCTCCCTGCACCTAGATTTTTATAGAACTTAATAGTATCGATATTGCTTACATTTGCTTGAGTAGAAATAATAAAAGGCATCTTCCATTTCCTTGCTATTTCAATAACAGCTGGATCCCAAATAATAACTGCGTCTATTCCTGAAATTTTGGCCTTTTCTACAAGCTTTTCTGCTCTTTTAATGTCGACATCATAAATTACTGAATTAATTGTCAAATATGCTTTTATTTTGTTTTTATGACACTCTTCTGCGAATGGTTTTAATTCAAAAATTTTAATGGCATCTGATCTAGCTCTTAAGTTTAAGTCCTCAACGCCAAAATAAACCGCGTCGCAGTATTTTTTACAAGCCTCAAGACTTGCCCAATCTTTAATTGGAGACATTAGTTCTGGTTTTTTGAAATTAGTTTTCATCATCTATAACTTAGCACAGATTGGACATTTTTTAAAGAAAAAACCCTGCCGTAGCAGGGATTTTTTTATTCACAAGAAATGTTTTTACTACTACAGCCATTTGCCTTTCCCGAATAGCCGGTACTATCAACGCAATAATAAGTTGGCTCAACATTAACTTTTTTCATAAGACAGAATTTAGCTTTTGAAGTAGCCACTATTAAAGCGTCTCCTTCTTGTTCGTTTATTTTCTTGACAGCTGCTATTCCATTAGCAGAGCTAATATATCCTAAATATGTACCTTTTTGAGTATTATGTGCCTGCAGTGCTAGAGACAAAGAATCAATTAAATTTTGCGTTTCTGATTTTTCTGCTGTTGGAACTACTATTGGAGCGATTGGATTATTTGTAGGATTCGTAGGATTAATCACCGGAGTGGGAGTTACGGAAGTGCTTGTTCCAATACAAGTAATTTTTTCTTTATCGCAGGTTCCATTTCCGAGGAAACTGCTTGAATCAAGGCACCAAGACGTTCCA
>JALNZJ010000017.1:5556-9597 GCA_023229485.1 bacterium
GTTCCAAGTGCATTAATTAAATCCTTACTTAAGCAGTATTTTTCTTTTGTGGTAAATATTGTTACTGCGTTTCCTCCCCACGAATTAATGTTTTCTTTAATTATTTTTTCGCCGTCAATAGATGTATCAAAATTAATATAAGTACCTTTGAGTGCTTTATAGCTTTCGGCAATATCCTTTGCTTGTTGCATGGCAGATTTTATTGAATCGTCTATCTCTTGACTTATAGCTACTATTGCCGAAGACATATCTTCGAATATTTTTTCTATTTCGGTAAAATCTGCTATGTCGTCAACTTTAATGTCTGAGTTTTCTTTTTTTGATGAAACATTAATATCTATTGTACTCATTCCCCCTTCTAATGGTCCTGTAAATACTATAGAGGCGTTGTGAATTAATGAATCAAAAACTCCAACCGAAATATTTGCATTGATATTTTTGATAAGATCTTCGTATACCTTATCATACGCTACGAGAGTTTCATTTATCTCATCTTCAGATAGATTTTTCTCTTTTGCTAGGACAATAAATAGTTCTCTTGTTTTTTGTTTGTCGAATACTACTTTAAATTTAGAACAAAGAATATTATCGTTATTCTCAAATCCTTGGAATTGAAGACTTACAGCTTTTATAAGGTTTTTATTTATCTCGTTTGAATTTTTCTGAATTTCTTTTCGAGCATTAATTAGTTTGACTGAAATACTCTCTTCATCTTGACCGGATGCATAAAGCTTTATCCATCTCGAAAGTGCTATTAATTTCGCCGATGCAACATATTGATCAAGTTCTTGTGGGGCTACAAGATTATTAACCTTTCCATATATAGCATTATCAATTATTTTCCATTCGGAATCTATTCCATAACTAGCGTCATTTTCTGATTTTGAATTTGCCTTAACAATAACATCCATTTTGACGTTTTCTTTATTTTTGAAGTTGTACCTACCGCTAAGATCAAATTCCCCCTTCATTTTATTAACTTCGATGGGAATTTCAGCTAAAATTTCTTCTTTTGTCTTTTCGGATGGGGTATATTCGAATTTAATCTTCCCTGAAAATTCTCCAGATTCTAGATTTTGAGAATTTACGAAAATTCTTGCTAAAACATTATCTGAATATATATAATTGAAATAAGCAAAAGCACTTCCGCCAATAAGAACTAAAACAACAACTATTATTGAAATTAATCCAATAAGTTTACCCTTTCCTTTCGGCTGTTCCTGCTTACGAACTCCTGGTACCGAAATCCCACTTTCTGTTGGAGTTAAGGGGCTTTTGATAAGGGTTTTTTCAGGATTGCTATTTTTTACTTGCTCGGGACTTACCGAAGTATTTCCTGATTCTGAAGCAACTTCTACTAATGGATTTGGAAGTTGAGCCATAGCGGCTTCTTTCTTTTTTGTCATTACCTGTAGATAGGCCTCATCCAATACATTAATTGCCCATCCACTACTTGAGAGATCTCCCCTTGTTCCCTCCCAAGATTCTCCATGATCTAATTGATAGGTTATGTAATCGAGTAGTTCTTTAGTTATCATTTTTTTAAATATTTTATTTTAAATAATAAAAAAATATTTTTATGTTAAAAATATTTTCTTGTTTACATTATTTTATCACGTTAATTTAAAAAAGCAAAGTTATGATAAAAAAATATAATAAAAACCGCCTTTATAAAATTAGGCGGTATTAGTTTTCTTTTTTACTCAAAAAAAATAAGGAGTATTAACTAATTTTTTATATATATTGGTATATTCCTCAAGCACTTTTTTCTTGACACTATCTGGAATTGGCAGATTTGGATTTTCTACTATCCAGTCCCGAAGCGTCTGCTTGCTTAGATGTATGATTTTTCTTTCTAACTGTTCATACTCTTTTTTTTGTATAAAGCGTGATGAGTCGGGAGTTAATACTTCATCAATAAGTGCAAGTATAATTCCATTTGATTCATTTTGAATGAATCCGAATTCGAATTTGGTATCAACTAAAAGAATATTTTTTTGTTTCAACATTTTATTGGCAAAACCAAAGATGTCAAGACTAGCACCAAAAATTTCCCTAGCATAAGATTCTGGTGTGCGATGAACTTTTCCAAAGAAATCTGAATTTTCTTTCATTACCTCCTCAATGGCCAAAACAACATCTTTGAAAAGAATTGGTTTGTCTTTTTCTCCAGATGGAGCTTTGGTGGTTGGGGTTATGACTGCTTTTGACAGTCTATCCCATTCTTCTAACCCTGCTGGCAAATTAATCCCTAGATAAACTCCTTCTTTTCTGTTGTTTTCCAGATAGGATTTGTAAATACTACCCGTAAGATACCTTCTCACGATTATTTCACATGGAATTAGGATGGCTTTTTTAACTATGGAAAATCCATCACAATTTCTTAATTCTTTAAGAATATTTTCATTGGAAGAATCTGTTTCAATAATCTGGCAACAGGTAATCATATTTTTCCAATAAGCTGAGATCAGATTTAGTAATCTGCCTCTTCCTGGAATTTCTCCAACAACACGATCATTTACAGAAACTCTGTCGGTTACAACGAACATCAATAGAGGAGTAATTGATCCTACTACTTCATAAATGTTTCTAACTTTTCCCTCTCCTACCTTTCGTAGGCTATACTTTGACATTTTTCTAATCTCCTCTTTTGCACAAAAAACCAAATAATGTTAATGAGCAAAAGTAATTTAGATATAACACAGAAAATTAAATTGTCAAAACTGGCATATTAAAATTTGAAATTAACATATTAGAACATAAAACGACAAAGCATGCTACGAGGTCCGACCTCAGGTCGGACCTCGTCGTGTTGAGTAATCAGGAACTAGTAATTACTAGTAATTAGTGCATTGAATGGAGGCATCTTAAAGGAGTGGACATAGGAATGGCAAAAAATAAATAGCGATATTAGAACATAAAACGACAAAGCATGCTACGAGGTCCGACCTCAGGTCGGACCTCGTCGTGTTAATCCACTTTTACATATTAGAACATAAAATGACAAGTCGTGCGTCGAGGTCCGACCTGAGGTCGGACCTCGTCGTGTCCTCGTCGTGTTTGGACCTCGCCGGGTTGGCTTCGTTAAAAAAAGACCGACCTTTTGAGGTCGAATCTTTTATTGGCGGTATTTTAATCTTTTTATTTTTAATCTTTTTATTTTTAATCTTTTGGGGAGTCTTCTTTCTTTTTGGTGTTCATTTTTTCGGCTCCGATACTGTTCAAAACTTTTTTAAGTTCTTCCATAGCATCGTAGTCATAAATTGAAAATGCCTTTATTTTTTCGTTATACTTACTAAGAGCTTTTATTTTTTTATCTACCTCTTTTTTATCTGCCATGTCGCTTCTGCTTAAAAATATATACTCGTCTTTTTCCAGTAAGGCCTTGTTGTATTTTCCTAGCTCCTTTCTGATTGTTTTATAATCTGATATGGGAGTAGACGAATCGGCAGCGATAAAATGGAATAGAATTTTTGTTCTTTCAACGTGGCGAAGGAATTTTATACCTAATCCTTTTCCAGTTGAAGCACCTTCAATAAGTCCGGGAATATCAGCTAAAATAAGATCGTAATAAACTCCAAGACTTGGCTCTAAAGTGGTAAATGGATAATTCGCTACTTTTGGATCAGCGTTAGTTAGTTCTTTTAATAAACTTGATTTTCCAACATTGGGTAAACCAATAAAACCAATATCAGCCATCATTTTTAACTCCAACCTTAGCTCAAATTCTTCGCCTGGCAACCCTGGTTGCGATTCCATTGGAGTAGTATTTCTTGATGAGCGAAAGAAAAAATTTCCCTTTCCACCTTTTCCACCTTTGGCAATTAAAATTTTTTCGCCGACAGATGTAATTTCCATATCTTCGTTCGTGGTCAAGTTATGAATAATGGTTCCTAATGGAAATTTTATTATTATGTCTTTTCCGCTTGTTCCATCCACAAATTGTCCTTTTCCATTTTCTCCATTTTCTGCTTCGAGTACTTTTCTAAATCTGAATTGTTTTAAAGCATCTAGTTCTGAAACTCCAATAACCGAAATACC